>JAFXDI010000054.1 GCA_017521245.1 Bacteroidales bacterium | reverse complement strand
TCATAACTACTTCCCTTATATGTTACCTCTGCTGTGTTGTATGAGGTTATATTATACCAAATTGTAACTCCATCACTATTTACTGCTTCAAACTTTCCACTTGTTGGTAATGCTTCAAAGTTTGCAACAAACTCGCTATTGGCTGTTATAGTTGCTTGGTATGGGTTATCGGTTGATACTACCTCACCACCTAATGTCCAGTTTGTAAATTTATAGCCATCTTTTGGTGTCGCTGTCAGGGTAACAGTTGCACCCTCTTCAACCTCTGTTTCTGAGGCTGTGGTTGATCCCATACTCTCATCTGACGATGATACGCTTATGGTGTATAGAGTTAACGGCACATTTATACTTACGGCAACGGTGCTATTTTCAAGTATATACTCATTGGCGTTTGCGGTTGAGAAGAGTATGTTTTGGAGCTTCATCTCACCTTGCGCTACTATATTTTTTTCAGCCTTTACGTTAAAGGTTAATATGCCACCTTTACTACCCGTTATTGGTGCGTTAGAAACTGATATTGCCAATACTCTGATTTTATTACCATCTATGGTTTGTGTCAGATTGTGGCTTGCACTTAATCGTGATGTTAATGCCAATGTGTTCTCTACAACACTTAACTCCTCGGGAAGTATTATATCAAACTGAAAAGCGGAGAATTCTGTATCGTTTTTGAGGTTTATTGTTACAGGATATTCACCCTCGTTTTCTATTGTAAGGGGTTCTGTTGAAAGGCTATTCTCTTCGGTTATACCTATTTGTGTAGTATTTTCTAAAAATGCCACATCTTGATTATTGGTATTTGTGAAGAGTATATTCTTTATGGTTACACTTCCTCCAGCAAATTGAGCATCACTTTTCAATCGTATAGTTAGAAGTTCTCCTTCTGTTCCGCTAAAAGGAACATTCTCGCTCGAAAAGCATACAATACGCCATGTGCCATCAGCTAATCTATTGCTTACTAACATATGCGAGGCATCGGCTCTACTACTTAAGTTTACTTCGGCTTCGCCATTTTGGAGCGTGAGATTTAAGCCTTCGGGCAGTTCTATGTCTGCCTGAAAGCCTGTATATACTCCACTGTTTGATAACTCTATTCCTACACTACGACTATTACCAGGCGAGATATTGAATTCTTCTATATATAATCTTTCGGTAGCCTTTATCCCAGATACGCCAATAAGAAGCAATATGGGGACTATTAATATTTTTGAAAAAGTTTTCATCTCTTTTATTTTTTTATTCTACTATTACTTTTTCTGTTTTTTCACCTACTACTACAATGTAAAGTCCTTTGTTTAACTCTATCTTCTCTATTTCTGATTGTGTATAAAGTTCTTTTATAAGCATACCTGTTGAGCTGTAAATGCTTACTTTCTTGCTAACAGAATTTGTTATTATAACAGCTCCTTTTACAGAATATATGCTACTTGTTTGTCTTTCTGTTTCTTGTATTGAGGTAGGGGTTATATTTGCTCCGCCTATTGCTTGTAATATATACTCTTGGGCTTGATTGTCTGATGCATATATGTTGCTTACAGATATATCTCCAGTTGCTCCTTCTTCACTATCTATTTGCAAATTAATCAATGTGTCGTCAATATTCTTGAATGAGCGGTTTTGTAGTGAGTATATTACTACACGGGTAGTTGACGATGTAAGCTGTGAAGTTTGCAAACGATGGCTTGCATCGGCTCTTGCTCCTAATGTTATTCCGCATATTGATAATCCTTCGCCTGTGGTTATATCGGCTTGTAAGGCTGTATAATTTATGCTGTTATCCATTTTTATAGATACCTCTTGAGGAGTGTTGCCTTCTAATACAAAGTCGTCTGTTAACAGATAATCAGAGACGCTGTTCTTCATTATACTGCTTTGCAATGATAACATCTCTATTGGTTGTGCCATTACAATGCTTATGGTTCCTGAAACATCACTTATGGTGATATTGCTATCACTGTTAACATCGGCGGCGTTATAGTTAAATACAGATACCTCTTTACCTGCTACATAGTTGGTGGTGTTTACGGCATCGGTAACGGTTACCATTTCGTTGTCGTTTGAGTCGCCTTTCAATATAGGCAATACTGTTACCTCACACTCAGCAGTTACCCCTGAGCCATCTTGTGCCGATATGATTATTCGAGTAGTTCCTTCGCTAACTGCTGTTACATTTCCATTTTGATCTACAATTGCTATACCTATATCTTCGGAACTCCACAATACCTCTTTATTTGTTGCATTATTAGGTAAAAGAGTTGCTGTTAGTTGTAGCTCTTTCTCTTGACGTATCTCTACTGTGCTTTCGCTGAGGTTTATTGATGTTACAGGAACAGGAGTTAACCTAAAGGTAGCTTTTAGTGTCATATCAGCTGTTAACTCAGGTATGGTGTAACTTGCCGAAGCACCTCCTACAGGGAAGGTCATTCCACTCATTACTATTGACCACTCTACAAATTCATATCCTGCCTCAGGTATGGCATTGACGGTTACACTGTTGCCTGCCAATATCCATTTTTCTGTTACACCGTCCTCTCCGTTGATGTTTACACTTCCCCAATCTTCGTTATTTGTTTGAACGATTGTTTTATACCTTACTTCTTCTTCAAAGTTTGCAACAAACCAGCTATTGGCTGTTATAGTTGCTTGGTATGGGTTATCGGTTGATACTACCTCGCCCCCTAATGTCCAGTTTGTAAATTTATAGCCATCATTTGGGGTTGCGGTTAGGGTAACAGTTTCACCCTCATACTTTGTATTTGATGAAGATTCTGCTGTTCCTTTTGTATTATCAGAAGACGAAACACCTATTGTATATAGAGGTAGAGCTTCAAAGTTTGCAACATACTCAGTATTAGATATTGAAGTAATTGTATATGGGTTATCGGTTGATACTACCTCACCACCTAATGTCCAATTTGTAAACTTATAGCCATCTTTTGGGGTTGCTCCAATAACTGCATAAAAATCATTAGAATCTCCTATGGTATGTCCTTCAATAATTTCAGCAGTTCCCATATCTTCGTCAGCTGATGTCACCGCTAAATATTCATCCCAAATACCATCAAAAGAACATGATAATTTTATTGTTTTTGTTATACTACCCCAACCATTATCCAATGTTAATGATACTTTATTGAAACCTTTATCTTCATAAATGTACTCAATCACAGCTTCTCCAGAAGATCCATCTCCTGATTCCGAGACAAGAGAACCACCATCAATATCCCATATAGGTTTCGTCTCTATTTGATAATTTGTTCCTGAGATAAATGGTGCTCCTTGTGCAAACAAGATTGATTGTGGTTGATATTGGTTATTACCTTGAGAAATTGTCTCAATCTCATAAGTTCCTGATACAAGGTTCTTATTATAACCTATACTCTTCATGGTATTATCAGATTGTGCTTCACTTTCAAAGTCCCAATATCCGATAAAGTCTGAATCGGTAACTGATGAAGATTGATGTTGCATTGACCCTTTAACCTCAGAAGCTGTAAGAGCTTTCTTATACAAACGAACCTCATCAAGAGTACCATCAATTGCAGCACGATTAAATGCACGTCCACCAATCATAATTACGTTTGATGATTTCCATGGATACAATGCTTCCTCAGCAACCTCTCCTCCTACAAGTTTACCATTAATATACAAAGAGAATGTTCTTCTTGTATTTTCGTAACCACAAATCATAGCAACGTGATACCATGTTTGAGGTTTAAATACGAACTCTGTTGATGTTGGAACAGGAACTCCTACATAGTTTGAATTACGATAATGGAACATCAAGTTTCCTTCGTTATACTTGTTGTTACCTGCATCATCTCTTTGATCTTGAACTGTAATCGTACTCCAAATGTAACCCCAGTCACTTGCAGGCCAACTATCAGCTGCAGAGCGTATATTCAAAAATTGAGTTCCATCTTGTTCATGATTAAAACTATTAAAATTAATCCAGAATGTCAAAGTAAATGGAGTATAATCATTAAAACCAAGTTGCTCGGTTGGGATACCAAATGCTTTTTCACAAAGAGCTAAACCTCGAGAAGGGGCAATTGTTGTTGATTCTGATCCTGTATATGAAATTGTTATCTCCTTAGGCGTTCCTAAACAAATAATTTCATCTGTATTTACTTCTTCTCCATTGATCTTTATTTGATTTATTTGTGGCAATGCTCCTACCTCTGCTGGTGAAATTTGGATCTTACCGCGATATATCTCTGTTACTCCATTCATTGTCAAATATAGGTCATAGATTCCCTCTTCGCTTAACGATGTAGTAAACTTATTTGCTGTTGTTGAATATTTCACTGCATCGTTATCTGAAGCTTTTATTACCCATGTTGCGGCTGCGTGTGTTGGGTCATCAAATGCAACGGTAAACTTCTCGCCTGCTTTGATGATTGGTTTATCTATTGAGAAACCTTCAACTGTTTGGTTTTCTGGCACATCCATATATGAACTCCATCTAATTGTACTCTCGCTCTCACCATCTAAAGATACTGCACTTACTCCTACTCGAATTCTTCCGCCTTTTTCAAGATCGTAAGGTGCTCCAACCACGTATGCTGCCCACGATGTTGTTGCCGTACATAATATAGTATCTGCTCCCTCTTGTTGGGTGTAGATTTTGTAGAACCATGTATTGACATCTGAGTTATAAATTGATTGATATGATTGACGCCCTGATGAGTTTTTATCGTGTGCTGTCATATCAAATACAACTTTTACGTCAACACCTTTGTAGTTACGAGCCATTGTTTTTGAACTTACAATAGCAGGCATTCCTCCGGGAGCTATTGATGTTCCGCGAGTTAAAGATATTTCACCAATCAACACTTTGAAATCTGATGTTGTATTAGTAAATCTCAATCCAAGTTGAGCTAATGTTTGTTCGTTTAATTTCAAACCTCCACGAGAGGCAACTTTAATCTCTTTAACTTTCCACTCATCTTCTGCTTCTGCATTTGATACTATTGTTGCTGCAACCTCTGTTGTAGGTGCGGCTTCAGTTGATGTGGTTAATGCTATTGTTCCTGATCCTGAAACAACTTTGTAACGAAT
>JAFXDI010000053.1 GCA_017521245.1 Bacteroidales bacterium | reverse complement strand
GGGAAACGGAATGTTCTTCAAAGAGGAAGGAGTAACTACATTTGATAGAGAATGGTACAATCTTGGTATGCAAGATTATCTTCCAACATGGCGTTGGTGGTGGACCAAAAACTTTATGGGTAAAAATGCAAGCGATGCATCGACCGATATGATAGCAGAGTTTTGTTGGGATGATGCATGGTGGGGAGGCTCTTGTTTGCAAATTTCAGGAGCAACAACCAAAGCATACTTGCAATTGTTCAAAACAAAATATCCGGTAGTTAATAACGACGTTGTAACAGTTCGTTACAAAGTTGTATCAGGAACAGGAACAATTGCATTGACAGCTTCAACAGAGGCAGCACCCACAACAGAGGTTGCAGCAACAATAAAGGCAAATGCATCAGCAGAAGATGAGTGGGAGGTTAAGACTATTAAAGTTGCCAATCGTAGTGGTTTGAAATTAGACGGACAAACATTAGCACAACTTGGATTGAGATTTACTAATACTACATCTGATTTTAAAATCTTAATTGGAGAGTTATCGTTGACAAGGGGAACAAGTACTACTCCTGGTAAACCTAATGTTAAAACATCAAAGGCTATGACTCGTACCTATAAGGGAGTTGATATGAAAATAATTTTTGATATGAATTCAAACTTCTATGGTTCGAGACAAAATTATGAGAGTATTTATAACTCGCAAGTAAAAACATGGTTCTATAAAATATATACAGAGCAGGAGGGTTGTTCTCCAGTATTATGTACTGCAACTACATCATGGGCAGCATACGTTGTTGGAGCACCATACGATTTGAGTAAAGGTGGTCGTATTCGTATTGGAGTATCTGCTGTTGCTCTTGACGGAATGAGCGAAAGTGCAATTGCTTGGGGAAACTGGATAACTCCTCCCACAAATAATGTTGTAGAAGGTTTCTCAATAGATAAACCAATCATCAAAGCAGGAGAAGAGTTTACAGTAGCATTTGACGATCCAACTCATGCAGCCGCAACATGGGTAATCAAAGCATCAGAGAACGATGCAGTAAAAGGAACATTCAATGCAAACTCATTTACAACATCGTTAAACGAAGAGGGAATCTATGACTTGTATTTGACACAAAATGGAGCAACAGAGGTATATCGCGGTAAAATACAAATATCTCCTGCTGAGGTTGGTGCATTACCAAAGATTAATACTCTAACATTGAAAGGCTCTGATGATAACGATTGGATTGATGTAGGAGAGGTTACAACATTTAATTATACTGGAAGATCTGATGCCGATGGATATGTTTCTCGCGGTTTTGCTCTTGGAGAGAAAGCATTTGGAATTCCTTGTGGACAACTTGGATTTAATAAACAGACACCATTTACATTGACTTTCTGGTTATACATTAATAGATTTAATCATGAAACTGACGGAACTCAATTCCTAAATGTTCGTACTGCATCGGATCCTTGGCCAGCAAGCGATTGGGGTTATATTTGGAGTACACTTGATGCTGATGGCAAATTCCACTTGTCGTATCGTTTGATTACTAATGCGGGTGAAGAATTGAATATATCTAAAGACTTTGAATTTAAACCTGAAACATGGTATCATGTAGCAATGGTTTGCGGATATACTTCTAACAGAACATTGGAGTTGTATATCAATGGTAAACTTGTAGGATCAGGAACTGCAACATTGAACTTGTATGATTGGAAATCATCAAATGTGATAATGATTGGTGGTCGTGCTTATCAACGTGCAGGAATTGACGGAACTCTTGATGAGGTTCGTTTATATAAGAAATCGCTATCTGCACAAGAAATTAAAAATTCAATGCAACATGTTAATAACGTAACCGATGCTAATTTTATAGGTTATTGGGACTTTGAATCTGAGCCTCAAAGCAACAATACGTTAAAGAGTACAGGTTATGACAAGGGACTTGTTGCATCGCTATATGATCCTTCAACCATTACTAATAGTGCATATAAAACAGAGCAGATAACATTTGCTGCTGGTGCACCATTTATCTCAGGAACTAACTATAAGATTGAAACACTTCCTTCATGGAAAATACGAGGTGCAAGTATGTTGTTAGCAACTGGAGATAAAGCGGGAGGAGAAGCAAAAGCAATTTATTCCGAAACAGGTGATTATAAAACTACACTTACATTGTCAAACGGATGGGGATCAGATACTAAAACTCTTGACGTAGTAACTGTATATCCAACAGGTGTTGAGGATGTAGCAATTGATGAGATGCAAGCATTCCCTAACCCATTTGATAATGAGGTATGCGTAAGCTTCGTTGAGGATGGTGTTTACACAGTTGAGGTATATGACAACGCAGGTCGTATGCTTGACCAAGCATCACTTTCAGCAACAGCAGGAGAGGTTTATCCTATCGCTATCGATGGAGAGAGCGGTATCTACTTCATCAAAGTTAAGGGAGAAGAAGGATTGCTAAAAGTAATGAAAGTAGCAAAAAAGTAGTTGTTGGTTTTTAGTTGTCGGTTTCGTAACTACAACCGCCCAGCGGTAAGTTGTCAGAGACCAATGACAAAACAATAAAATAACTTTATGGGGGTGCAGAATTTCTGCACCCTCTTTTTGTGTCAATTAGTATGAAATCTGATGACAGTTCCCTTATTTAACAATTATCAACAATGGGGTGGGGTAAAAATATATTTGTATTTTTATATTTGCATATAACTTCTCTTTTTTTGCTCTCTCATTTTATCCTTAAAAACAAGTTTTGATAAAATGAAATCACAAAAAAAAGAGTTTGAACGATGTTCAAACTCTTTAATCTGGTGCGGAAAGAGGGGGATTCGAACCCCCGGTACCCTTACGAGTACGACAGTTTAGCAAACTGTTGGTTTCAGCCACTCACCCATCCTTCCTTGGTTTGTGCTTAACCTTTTGCGTGTGCAAAGATAATAGCAATTTTTGAATTTACAAATTATATTAAATAAATATTACGTATTTTCTTTGTTGTTTTAATAAATAAGATATTAATTATCAGTGAAAATTATTTTTATTGCAAAAATAATTGCAAAATATTTTGTCATTAATAAAATTTTTATTACTTTTGCAACGCATTTCGGAAAACGAATGCGCAATAAGGGAGATTCGCTAGCTCAGCAGGTAGAGCACAACACTTTTAATGTTGGGGTCCTGGGTTCGAGCCCCAGGCGGATCACTTAGAAAGAAGGCAACCAATCGGTTGCCTTCTTTTTTGTTGTCTGAGACTCTCACCTATAAGTTTTACTTAAATACAAAAAAATCGACACAGGGCGAATTACGAGAAGGAACTTTTGAGAGTTACTTTTTTGCTCTAATCTGAGAAGAACTAACAATAAATTATTTGGGGCAAACTTTTGACGTGAAAAGCAAATGATTTACTAACTACAACAGGGAACGACAGAAAGGGACATTTGCGCTACCTATATGAGCGGTAACTCATACGCTACCACCTAATTTTGTTGTAATTCGGTTGCTTGAAGTCAAAAAATAAAGTTCTGGCACTATAACATGTTTCTGCCGTTTTTGACAGAAAAAGAAAGTTGAGAAAACAGGAAAGGAATAAATTGAGTTCTAAATTAACTCATACTTATAGAAAGTATATTACCTTTGATGAATACACTCCTATTCAATGGCAAACGAAACAAAAAAATCAAAGAAATTATAACAGAGCAAAATCGTATTGAGAATATAGGAAACATTTATCACACTGACTTTTGTCAAGGCTTATGAAGTGAGGCTTCTGATAGTAGGTGTATTATAGATGAGATAAAGCAAATTATCAACTCTTTTTCTAACATGTATACCCAAACTTTAGAGAGTTCTAATAGGAAGGATAAAACAAAAAGAGGGTAACTCAATTTTACTTTTGAGTCACCCTCTAAATTTCTTTAGTTTTTACTCGTTGCTTGTGAGTGATGATAAGGTTTTACAATTTAACCTCTATCTCATCTTTTAGGTCAATTTCGTTTCGCTTGTTATCATAAATTTTATATTCAAGCAGAGCGAGTGACTGGTTCGGTATGATTTTGAAGAATGGTGAATATTTTAATCTCCACTTCATCTTCAGCGAGAATATGCCGCTGTTTACGTATGCGGCTACGTAAGGATGTAAATGTAATGAAAACCTTCTTACTCGCATTTTCTTCACAAGGTAAGCAATCTTCTCCTCCATTCTGTCAACAAACAATATAGATGAGCTGATTTTTCCTTTTCCATTGCATACTGGGCAGTTTTCTGTTACAGTAATGTTGAGTACAGGACGCACTCTGTGACGTGTTATCTGCATTAATCCAAACTTTGTCAATGGCAAGATGTTGTGTTTTGCTCTATCCTTTGACATAAGTTCCCGCATTCTGTCGTACAATAATTGTCTATTATCGGCATTGTCCATATCGATAAAGTCAACAACAATTATTCCTCCCATATCGCGTAAACGCAACTGACGTGCTATCTCCTCTGCTGCAGCAAGATTTACCTCTACGGCGTTCTCCTCTTGCCCCTCTGCCTTTGATCGAGGTCCGCTATTTACGTCAATTACATGTAATGCTTCGGTATGCTCAATAACAAGATAGGACCCATTCTTAACTGCAATTGTTTTCCCAAAAGATGATTTTATCTGTTTTGTTATGGCAAAGTTATCAAATATTGGCAACTCGCCTGTGTATAGTTTTATAAAATCTTTTCTTTCTGGGGCAATCAAACTTATGTAGTTCTCAATTTCGGCAAATGTCTCCTTGTCGTTAACGTAGATGTTCTCAAACGAAGGATTGTATAAGTCTCGTAAAACAGCAACTGTTCGCGATGTTTCGGCATTTACTAACGATGGTATTTTTGCTCGTTGTACCCGTTGCATTGCCTCTTCCCAGCATTTTACCAAAGTTTTTAGTTCGTTATCGAGTTCTGCAACCTTTTTACCTTCTGCAACTGTACGAACTATAACTCCAAATCCTTGTGGTTTTATGCTTTGGATTAGCTGTTTTAATCGAGTGCGTTCAGAGTTTGACTTAATTTTCTGCGATAGCGAAACTTTATCGCTGAATGGAACAAGTACCAAAAAACGTCCCGGTATAGAGATTTCTGCTGTTAAGCGTGGACCTTTTGTTGATATTGGCTCTTTTGTTATTTGAACTAATATCTCATCTCCCACACTTAATACATCCTCTATTGAACCTTCTTTTGGCAGTTCGGGTTGCATTCTGAACTTCGATAGCGATTCAGGTTGTTTTTTGCGATCTGAAGTTATCTGCTTTAGATACTTTTTTACGCTAAGGTATTGCTCGCCCAAATCGAGATAGTGAAGAAAAGCCTCCTTACTGTATCCTACATCTATAAACGCAGCATTTAAACCCGGCATCGTTTTTTTGACGCGAGCAAGATAGATGTCGCCTACCGAAAACGACACTTCGCTTGATTCCTTTTGCAACTCAACTAATCGTTTATCCTCAAGTAGTGCAATTGAAACCTCTTTTTGCTGCACGTCAATTACTAATTCTGTTGTTGCCACGTCTAAAATTCGTTTATAGTTAGTAATTGTTTTGTATCAAAATAGATATAGGGTATATGATATCCACCGATATCACTTATCCTCTATATGTAAAAAAATCAAAGAACATTATCGTTCCGATTTAAGTCCTTTGATTTTTTTCACCTTAGAAGTTGTCGCTTTTACGACATAACAATCTTTCTGATTTAAGCATCAGCGACTATTATTTCTTCTTGTGTCTGTTCTTACGTAATCTTTTTTTACGTTTGTGTGTGGCCATTTTATGGCCTTTTCTTTTTTTACCGCTTGGCATCTTATTATAAATTTAAAGTGTTTTTATTTTACTTTATTTACAAACGTTTGAGCTGGTTTGAATGCGGGAATATTATGCTCAGGGATAATGATTGTTGTATTTTTTGAGATGTTACGTGCTGTTTTTTTAGCTCTTTTTTTAACGATGAAGCTACCAAAACCTCTTAGATATACATTCTCTCCTTTCTCCAACGAATCTTTAACTGATGTCATAAACTTCTCAACAGTTGTTAAAACAATCGCTTTTTCTATACCGGTAGATTTTGAAATCTCCGAAACAATTTCTGCTTTAGTCATCTTCTTAAACTTTTTATTTTTTTACTATTTCTCGTCTAATCTCTTGGATAGTTTTCCAATTTGGGATGCAAATATATACAAATTTATCGTTCTAACCAAATAAAAGATTAAAAACAACCTAATTATGTAAAATTTTAATCAATACACCTTATACTCTAATACTCAATTTGTTTAAACTTCTTGCCATCCCATCTATAACATATTGGATTCTTTTTTCTTATCTCAGATAAATGTTGTTGAAATTTTGGCTCTAAAACATCTAACCACATATCATCTGGCGAGATATGCAAATCTCCCTCAGTAGAAACATCTATTTTATAGAACAACATTGATATTTTATCCATTACACCCTTTGACTCTTTATCTTTTGTTTTGATAAAAAAATCAGAAAATTTGGGATATTTAAAATATTTAGAGGTCTCAAGTTGTTCAATATCACCATTGTAGAAACTGAGATAACTATCAGCAATAGGAGTGTACAAAGTTTTAATAACAGCATAAATTTCTTTATTCCGCCTTTTATACTGCTTTATAGTCATAAAACACTTATTTGTAGCAAGAACTATATCTATCCTTGAAGAGTCTATATAAGAAATCCATGACTCTCCTCCCATTAAATTGCGTGCTTTAACAGTTGAGTTCGCTTTATATAGTTCAATCATTTCTCGCTTTAACGACATATCAAGATACTCTATCTCCTCATCAGGCATATCTATGAAGAATCTTTCAATAGAATCTTCTCCACCCTTTGCTTGTGATACAAAACTTATCATTGCAAATAGGACAATAAGAGTAAATCTCCTAACAAAACTCATAAACAATATAAAATTTAAAAACCTCTTGCGAAGATATGAAATAAAAATAAGTTGACAACAACAAATAGCTTAATAAAAATGAAAAAAATATATAACTTCGCATCCTCAAACATAATAAGAACAAAACTATGTGGCTAATATTGGCATTCATATCGGCAGCACTGTTGGGAATATATGACATATTCAAAAAATCGGCACTCAGAAACAATGCGGTTATACCTGTACTATTCCTAAATACACTATTTTGCAGTCTGCTGTTTTTGCCTTTAATTATAGCATCACGTGTAGCACCAGAAATACTACAGCAAACAATTTTTTACGTACCTCAGGCACCACTTGAACAACACCTATACATAATGCTTAAGGCTGTAATAGTGCTAACATCATGGATACTCGCATACTTTGCAATAAAACACTTGCCCATAACAATAGCATCGCCCATAAAAGCATCACAGCCCGTACTAACCCTATTGGGAGCAATGCTAATATTTGGAGAGCAACTTAATCTATATCAATGGATAGGAGTAATACTAGCCATAAGTTCCTTTCTAATGCTCTCGTGGAGTGGCAAAAGCGAGGGGATAAACTTTAAACACAACAAATGGATACTCTTTATAGTATTAGCAACCATAGCAGGGGCAGCAAGCGGACTCTACGATAAATACCTTATGAGTAACGGGTTTGACCGCATGACCGTTCAAGTATGGTACACCTACTACCAAATGGCACTAATGGCAATAGTCCTAATATTCTTATGGTATCCCACACGCAAAAATACCACACCGTTCCGTTGGACACCAGCTATACTTTGCGTATCGCTCTTTCTTGTTGCGGCTGACTTCATATACTTCTATGCCCTTTCGTATCCCGACTCAATGATATCGGTAGTATCAATGAGTCGCCGTAGCGGAGTGGTGGTAGCTTTTATAGGAGGAGCCTCATTCTTTAAAGAGAAAAACATTCGCAAAAAGAGCCTCGATTTAGCATTGGTACTATTAGGAATGTATTTCTTGTATTTAGGAAGCAAATAGTTTTTAAGACATAAATATCTGATTAATAATATTATACAGAATTAAAATATAAATAAAAACAAAAAAGTTGGCTAAAAATTAGGTAGAATCAAAAAAACATCCTATCTTTGCACCGCAAAACAGCAAGGTGCCATAGCTCAG
>JAFXDI010000052.1 GCA_017521245.1 Bacteroidales bacterium | reverse complement strand
ACAAGGTATGGATGCTCCCGATGCAGTGGTTAACAACAATATGGCAGCAACAATGGATGTTGCAGGATTTAACTACCGTCCTCACAAATATATTGAGAATTACAGCAAACTCCCTCAACAAATAATTCTTGGTAGTGAAACTGCATCAACATTGAGTTCGCGTGGAGTATATAAATTCCCAGTAGTGCGTCGCTCAATGCACAAATACGAAGATCATCAAGCATCATCATATGATGTAGAGCATTGCGGTTGGTCAAATCTTCCTGAAGATGATTGGATTCAACACGAAGATTTACCATACTGCATAGGAGAGTTCGTATGGACAGGATTTGACTATTTAGGAGAACCAACACCATACTATTCAGATTGGCCAAGTCACTCATCATTGTTTGGTATAATTGACCTTGCAGGACTTCCCAAAGACAGATATTACCTATATCGTAGTCACTGGAATAAAGATGAAGAGACTCTTCATATATTACCTCACTGGAACTGGAAAGGTAGAGAAGGGGAGATAACTCCAATATTTGTATATACAAATTATCCCACAGCAGAACTATTTATCAATGGCAAGAGTCAAGGTAAACGCACAAAAGATATGAGTGTTACTGTTTACAATAGTGCCGATTCAGCATCAGCAGCCGACTTAAAACGTTTAGCTCGTTATCGTTTAATGTGGATGGATACCAAATATGAGGCAGGAACAGTTAAAGTTGTTGCATATAACGAGAACGGAGAAGTTGCTGCGGAGAAAGAGATTAAGACAGCAGGTAAACCATACAAAATAGAACTTATTCCCGATAGAACAGAAATAACTGCTGATGGTAAAGACTTATCTTTTGTTACGGTTAAAGTTGTTGATAAAGAGGGTAACCTTTGCCCAGTTGCTGCTAACCAAATTAAATTTAAAGTTAAAGGTAATGGTAAATATGTAGCAGGAGCAAATGGTGATCCAACATCACTTGAATCATTCCAAAAACCAACAATGAAAGTATTTAACGGAATGATGACAGCAATTATAGGTTCAAATGAAATTCCCGGAACAATTACTCTTGAAGCAACTTCAAAAGGTCTTAAAAAAGGTACAGTAACAATAACCGGAAAATAACAATTATTATATTTTTGATTAAGAGAGTATCTGTATGGTACTCTCTTTTTTTTGTATCTTTGCAAAAGATAACTCCAGTGTTTAAAATGAAAAGCAGAGACATAATAGTATCCAAATTAACACAAATTACATCCTTATTAATAACTATATTTCTAATATGTATAATAGCGATTAATAGGGATAAACAAGTTTTCGGAATTTCAATTGAAGAAAAGAAAAAAAACAACAATATAACATTCTCCAATGGTAACACAATAGTAAACACATCAAATATAGTCAGTGACATTAAAGGCTTTGCAGGAGCAACACATTTAGAAATTCACATTAATTCAAATGGTATAATATCTAAAATAAGACCTCTAAAGAATAGCGAATCTCCTCGTTTTTTCAATACTCTTGAAAAGAATGGATTATATGCAGAATGGGTAGGTTTAACCCCACAAGAAGCATTAGAGAAGCAAGTAGATGCAATATCAGGAGCAACATACTCTTCAAATGCTGTAATTAAAACATTTAACTCTGCAATGGAGTATGTGATAAATAACAAAATAGTATCTTCCTATGATATTACTGAGTTCTTTTCAATAAAAAACATTATAGCAATATTAATTATTTTATTTTCTATTACACTACCTCTTTTTACAAAAAATAGAATCATTAGATATTTACAACTAATTATTAATATTCTTATATTGGGAGTATGGTGCGGAACATTTTTGTCATTATCAATGATTGTCAATTTTGTTTCAAATGGTGTTGACAATATCAATATAATAATACCATTGCTTCTTATTATCATAGCATTTATCTATCCACTATTTGGCAAAAAACAGTATTATTGCACATGGGTGTGTCCGTATGGGGCATCTCAGGAGATAATAAACAGTATATCACCATTTAAAATTAACATATCAAATAAAACCAATAAGATACTTAAAATAGTACAAAAAATTTTGTGGATTATAATTATGTTTATAATGTGCTCAGGTCTATACTTTGACATAATGGACTATGAAGCATTTACAATTTTCATCTATAATCAAGCATATATTCCTGCATTAATAATTGGTTTTACATTTTTAGTATTATCTTTGTTTGTCAAGCGACCTTATTGTAAATATATTTGCCCTACTGGATATTTAATACGTTTCGCTGAAAGGAGTAATTATAAAATAAACAATAAATAAAATAGGCATGAAGAGGAGAGATATTCTTTTATCATCATGTGCATTGTTGGCAACAATGTCGTGTTCAAAACCCGAAGAGAGCAAATTAAATGTAATTTATATTTTAGCAGATGATCTTGGCTATGGAGATTTAGGATGTTATGGCCAAGAAAAAATAAAAACACCCAATATCGACCGAATGGCAGAGCAAGGTATGCTATTTACCAATCACTATGCAGGATGCACTGTTAGTGCTCCATCAAGATGCTCTTTAATGACGGGTTTACATACTGGACACTCACAAATTAGAGGAAACAAAGAGTTATATCCCGAAGGTCAACAACCTATGCAAGAAGGGACATACACTGTTGCTTCATTAATGAAAGATGAGGGATATACAACCGGGATCTTTGGTAAGTGGGGCTTAGGATACCCAAGATCAGTATCAACTCCAAATGCAATGGGATTTGATGAGTTCTATGGATATAATTGCCAAAGACAAGCACATACATACTATCCAGAGCATCTATGGCATAACAACGATTCAATAGGTATTCCCGAAAATTTGAATAATGGTCGTGCAGTATTCTCTCAAGATTTAATTCATGAGAAAGCTTTGAACTTTATTAGGGAAAACTCTAATAAACCATTCTTTGCAATGCTGACATATACACTTCCTCATGCCGAATTAAACCTACCTCATGACTCAATATATGCAATGTATGAGAATAAATTTGAGGAAGTGCCATATAATGGATGGCAAGGTTATCACAAATCAGACAAGCCATACGCTTCGTTTGCAGCAATGGTTTCTCGATTAGATATGTATGTTGGAGAAGTAATTGAAGAACTCAAAGAACTTGGAATAGACAAAAATACTATCGTAATATTTACAAGTGATAATGGTCCTCATTGCGAGGGTGGTGCAAATCCGGATTTCTTTAAGAGTTATGGACCTCTCAGGGGTACAAAGCGAGATGTTTATGATGGAGGTATAAGAGTTCCGTTTATAGCATGGTGTCCGGGAAAAATTGCTGAAGGTGTAAAAACTGACCATGTATCTGCATTCTGGGATTTTATGCCAACACTTGCCGACATTGCTAACTCTTCAAAAGAGTTAACCACTGATGGAATATCATATTTACCAACTCTTCTCTCAACAAAAGAGCAAAAAGAGCATGAGTACCTATATTGGGAATTCCATGAGTTAGGAGGACGCAAAGCACTTAGATCTGGAGATTGGAAGCTAATAAAGCAACCAATAAACGGAGAAACAGTTACAGAACTATATAACTTAAAAGAGGATATTCACGAAGATAAAGATTTAGTAAATGAATATCCTGAAAAGGTAAAAGAACTTGAACAATTAATGGATGGAGCAAGAACTCACTCCGATATGTTCAATTTCGGGATACAAGTTCAATAATAATCACTTTAGAAGGTTGAAGGTTATCTTAACATTAGTTTGATAACCTTCATTTTTATAAATACAGGGGTATTAAATGATATTTTATGGAGTATCCTTAATCTCTTTAAATTTATCTTTAGTTGCTCCACACTTCGGACATACCCAATCATCGGGAAGATTCTCAAATTCAACACCTGGCAATATACCTCCAATAGGATCTCCTATCTCCGGGTTATACACCCACTTACATTTAGTACAGATAAATTTTTTCATAAATTTAATTTTTAAAATAAAAAAATAGGGGCTCTCCAACAATTGTGTTAAGACAACCCCTTTCTTAAATGTTTATTTTAATATTAAGCTTCTTCAAACATATCTTTTCCAACTCCGCACAATGGACATACCCAATCATCTGGAATATCTTCAAATTGTGTTCCAGGAGCAATACCTCCATCAGGATCACCTACTTCAGGATCGTAAACCCAATCACATACTGTACAAACATACTTTTTCATAGTTTTATAAATTTTATTGTTATAACAAGTTTATAATATAATTAGTTCTCTCTTTAATTTTATACAGCAAATTAAATTTAAATAATTGACATAATCAAACATATTTATTCTATATTTGCATTGATAAAACCGATTAAGAAATAAATTAAATTTTTATGACACTACAACAATTAGAATATATAGTAGCGGTTGATAAATATAGACACTTTGTAAAAGCTGCCGAATCATGCGAAATAACACAATCTACACTGAGTTCACTAATCCAAAAGTTAGAGAATGAATTAGATATTATAATATTTGACAGAGCAAGCCATCCTATTAAACCAACATCCATTGGTGAAGAGGTTATTGCACAAGCAAAAGTTGTATTATTTAATGCTGAGCAATTGAAAGAGTTGGTTAAACTACAAAAAGAGGAGGAGAGTGGTACACTTAAAATAGGAACAGTATCAACTATTGCGCCATATATTCTTCCAAAATTATTCAAAAAATTATCTACTGAACACCCTCAGATACACATATCAGTAGAAGAGGCTCGCTTAGCAACTATCATAGAGAAACTGGGAAAAGCTGAAATTGATATAGCAATTTTACCTACACCATTAAACAATAACGAACTACTTGAAATACCATTATATAATGAAAAATTCATGGCATACGTATCTCCTAATGAACCTTTTTTTGATAGGGAACAAGTATGTGTAAGCAAGATGCCTACCGAAAATCTATGGGTATTACAAGAGGCTTATTGCCCAAATAATAATAAATTTAGTTTTTGCTGTAAAGAACGAGGAAATGCTGCAATATACGAAGCAGGAAGCATTGAAACATTAGTGAAGATTGTAGATGAAAACGGAGGGTTTTCAATTATTCCAGAATTACACATACCACTACTAACAACTGAACAGCAACAACGAATAAAGCCTATGTGTAATCCCGAACCATCAAGGGAGATTGCCTTGGTTATCAGGAAAGATTTTGTTAGAGAACGTTTGCTAAATATAATAGCAAAAACTATTATTGAAGTAATTCCAGAACATATGATAAACGAAAGAGTAAAGAAATATAGTATAAAACTATAGATCTTTACTCCCTAAACTATTCAAAAATTTTTATTATTTACAATATTGAATCAATAACCTCTTTAAGTTTGTTTTTAGGAAGTCCGCCAACCATAATTTGCGGATTCTTACCCATTGGAATAAACAACAAAGTGGGAATTGTTCTAATACCAAAAGCAACAGCCAAATCCTCTTCTTGATCTACGTCTACTTTATATATATCAACTTTGCCAGCATACTCATCAGAGACTTCATCAAGAATAGGAGATAGAGCTTTGCAAGGTCCGCACCATTGTGCATAAAAATCAACAACAGCAGGTTTGTCTCCCAAAAACTTCCATGAATCACCATTCTCTTCAATATTCGAAACTCTTTTTAAAAATTCATCTTTAGTTAAATGTATTGTTGCCATAATTATAAATATTTAATTTGTTAATACTATCTTTTGTTTTACAACACAAAAATAAGCGATATGTTTAAATCTATCAAACAGATTTTGTAAATTGCATTATTGATAATATAGATATTACATAGATGCTATTCATAATTACTAATTGAAAATTGATGCAAAATAATAAATATGTATAAAAAGCTATTTAATAAAACTTTATTACTTTTGTAATATTGAAAAACATTATGATTATGCAAGAAATAATAAATCTTATAAACGAAATGTCCCCATATCTCTTATTGGGATTTTTACTAGCAGGAGTAATGAAAGCATTTGTCCCCGAGACCTTATATAAGAGATATTTATCTAATAATAATTTTAAATCAGTATTAAATGCAACGCTTATAGGAATTCCTTTACCACTTTGTTCATGCGGAGTATTACCCACCGCAATGGGATTATATAAACAAGGAGCTTCTAAGGGTGCTACAACAGCATTTTTAATAGCAACTCCGCAAACAGGAGTTGATTCAATAATTGCAACCGTTTCGTTAATGGGTTTACCTTTTGCTATATTAAGACCTATTGCAGCATTGGTAACATCAATATTCGGCGGAGTATTAGTTAATAAGTTTGATAAAGAAGATAGAGTTATAATTGATAATGATAATGAAACTATTAAAACTAAAGAGAGACTATCTATTAAAGAAAAAATTATAACTACATTCAAATTTGCATATATTGAAATGATGCAAGATATAGGAAAGTGGTTAATAATAGGTCTTCTTATTGCTGGAGCAATCACCGTATTTGTTCCAGAGTCATTCTTTGCTCTATTTTCTGACAACTCACTACTGAGCATACTATTTGTATTACTATTTGCAATTCCTATGTATTTGTGCGCAACAGGTTCTATTCCTATCGCTGTTGCTCTTATGTTAAAAGGATTATCTCCTGGTACTGCATTAGTTATGTTAATGGCAGGTCCGGCAATAAACTTTGCATCTATATTAGTATTAAATAAAATTTTAGGTAAAAAATCATTAATAATTTACCTTTTATCTATTATTTTTTGTTCAATTACCTTTGCTTTAATTATTAACAACCTTTTACCTCGTGAATGGTTTACATCACACTTGAACGAAATTAAAGATTGTTGTATAAGTTCAACACCAATATTTAATATTGTATGTACTATACTTCTATTCATTCTTCTAATAAATGCATTCATTCTAAAATATTTTGTAAAACATAATTGCAATTGTTCCAACTCAAATTGTAGTTGTCATGGAAGTATTAAAGATGCTCCAACTTTAAGTAAAATAATTATAGATGGAATGAAATGTAATCACTGTAAAGCAAATGCTGAGAATGCTATTATGTCGGTTAACGGAGTAACTAATGTATCTGTTGACATTGTTACCGGAGAGACAACAATCTATGGCAACTTTAACCTTAATGAAGTTATTGATTCCATTGAGAAATTAGGATTTAAAGTTCGGAATAAAGATATTCAATAAACCATTTAAAATGTCAAAATTCTCAAAAATTACAATTTTGAGAATTTTTTCTACTTACTTTTTATTTTATGCAAGTTTCTCAGTAATAGAAATTTGCATAAAATTTTTACAACCATTTGAGACACCAAAACGGATTGCACACATTTACAACAATTGTGTAATTTAAATATTTTATCTAATTTTGCCGCCGATTTGTTGCAACACTAAGAGATAAAGCAACAACATATTATTCACAAAACTTAAATTAGATGAAGAAGAGAATTTTACTAGGATTAACACTATTAATGGCAACAACATCTGCATTTGCCGGAGGTTTATTAACAAACACTAACCAAAGTGCTGCTTATGTGAGAAATCCATCAAGAGATGCTGCAATAGACATTGATGCGGTATATTACAATCCTGCTGGAGTAGCATTTTTAGACAAAGGATTTCATATCTCATTGAATTACCAAGCAGCTGTACAAAAACGACAAATAACATCATCTGCTAATTATTTTCAACTTAACTCGAACAATCCAACACAAGAGAGATATTTTGAAGGAAAAGCAGCAGCACCCATTATTCCATCAATACAATATGCATACGTAATTAATAATAATTGGTCAATAGCCGCACAATTCTCTGTTGTTGGAGGTGGCGGAACATGTGAGTTTGAGAATGGATTATCAATGTTTGAGGGTATGATTGGAGGTAGTGTTGCTCAAAAAGGTGGTAGTGCTTATACAATAAACCAATCATTGACAGGAAAACAAATTATTTATGGATTCCAAGTAGGAACTGCATATAAAATCATTGATCAACTATCAGTATCTGTTGGAGTACGAGGAGTATTTGCAAGTATGGGATATGAGGGAAGTATGACTGGAATTACTGCAAACGGATTAAACTCACAGCAATATGCAGCAATTGCACAACGATACCCAAATACAAGTGTTGAGTATGCTCAAATGATGACTTTCGCAGGAATGACATCAGATTACACCCTTGATTGTAATCAAAAAGCATTTGGAGTAACACCTATACTGGGTATAGACTTTAAGATGGGACAATGGAATGTAGCTGCAAAATATGAGTTCCGTACAAAACTAAATCTTAAAAACGAATCTAATAATAGTGCAAATGTAGATATGTTGATGCCCGAATACAAAGACGGAGCAGAAGTTCGTTCAGATATTCCTGCACTATTTACTATTGGTGTAGAATATTCTCCTATCAAATCGTTAAGAATTAGTGGAGGTTTTCACCACTACCATGACAAGGCCGCTAAAGGTGCAGCAACAAATGTAGATAAAAACACTATTGAAGGGTTATTTGGTATAGAATATGATGTTCATAAGGTTGTTACATTAAGTGCTGGTATGCAGAGAACTAAGTATGGCTTTAGCGATGAACAAATGAAAGATACAAACTTCAATCTAAATTCATGGTGTTTAGGTGTTGGTGCTCAATTTAATTGTACTGATTTTATGAAAGTAAATGTGGGATATTTCCACTCTTTCTATCAAGATCGTGATGTGGCAAACGCAAATGGAGCAGGCTTGACAAATAATTATAATCGTAAAAACGACTTAGTTGGAGCAAGTCTCAATTTTAATTTCTAAGATTGGAACAATATACATATTAAGACATAAGCCCCTAATGGGGCTTATTTTTTTATATAATGATTCACAAATATTCAATATTTATTTTTTAGTTTTGTAATATAAATTAAATATTGTAGAGAAAGATATGTCTGTTAAGATTGATAGCGAAGATAATTATAAGGATAGTGCAGAAAAGTTATATTCGTATTTAGAATCATCACTTCAAACTTTACCTGATTACAAACTATCATATTCTATTTTAAATATTATATATGGTAGAATATTAAACCAAAACACATCTTTTGTAACAATTAAACTAGTAGGGAGATTTGCAAAAACAGAATATCTTTTAAAAGAGTTCAAGGCAACAAGAGAACTCTCATATATGATAAATGATTTTAGAACAAGAATAAAGAATATTAATGATTATTCTGATGATGCTTTAAAAAAAATATATCTATATGATTTAAAAACGCTCTCTCAGTTTATTTCTTTAATTTACAACACTCCTGTTCCACAAAAATTATTTAATCATTTTCCAAAAGATAAACTATTAAGAAAAAGAGAGAATAATAACATTGACTATATAAGAGTTATTGTTCATAATTGGGATAATGAATACATATATTGTATAAGTGAAGAGGATAGAGATAAAGAAATCAAAATATATTACGGAGCAGAATGTGGTGTATATAAATACAATTGGAGTTATATTTCTGAATTACTATATGAGAACGCACAACTAAATATTATCAAACCAAAATTCGAAAATGATATAATAATTCCTGAACTTATAATTTTTGAGCCGGACTATTTAGTTGATATATCATCAATAGCACTATGTTTTGAATCGTATGCCGAAGATGCAATACTATACCTAATTAATAAAATAAAACCAAATGTAACATCCGAAGCTATACTCTTAGGAAATTTAGCAAGTCAATTTTTGGATGAAGAGATACACTCTAAAGATTTAAGAGTACCGTATAATGATAGTATAAAGACTTTTTTCAAGAATAATGCACTATCATTATTAGCTGCAAATATTAGCCAAGATTTCCATCTAAATGCAAAAAATCAGAAAACTAATATACAAAAATCAATAGGAGAGGAGTTACCTAAGATAGTATCTTCAATAAACTTTGATAATATTCTGTTAGAACCATCATTCTTCTCTGAGATGTTAGGCTTACAAGGACGTATGGATTTACTACAATCTGACTTTTCTCTATTAATAGAGCAAAAATCTGGTAGATGTGGATTCCCTCAATTAGATACTGATACACCAATTGCACTTAAAAAGCATTATGTTCAGATGCTTCTATATATGACAATATTACGATATAACTATCCTGAACAATACAAAGAAAATAACAACAAATTAAATGCATTCTTACTATATTCAAAATATAAAAATAGTCTATTAGGTTTAGGATTCGCTCCGGAATTAGTATTCCAATCAATTAAGATTAGAAACGAAATTGTACATAACGAATACAAATATGCTGAGGAGGGTATTCATATATTAAAAGAATTAACCCCTGAGAGAATTAATAGTAAAAACATCAACAATAATTTATGGAATAAATATATATACCCTCAACTCTCAACATTATTGGCTCCTATACAAAATGCTACTGAGTTAGAATTGGAGTACTACTTGCAATTTTTAAAGTTTATTGAGAACGAACATATATATTCAAAAGTAGGAAATAAACAAAAAGAGAATAGCGGTTTTGCATCTAAGTGGCACGATACTCTTGAAGAGAAACTAAATGCTGGAAATATATACGATAAGCTAACACTTATAACCCCATCAATTAACCATATAGGAATAGTAGAAGAGGTAGAATTAGAGTTTAAAGAGACAACTAACCACGATATAGCAAACTTTAGAGTTGGAGATATAGTAATATTATATCCATACTTAAAAAACACCTTGCCCGATTTAAGAAAAACGATTGTTCATCGTTGCACAATATCATCAATAAGTACTGATTTAATTAAATTATCATTAAGGGCAGTACAATCTAATGCAAACATATTCATTAAAGATTTAGATAAGGAGTGGGCGATTGAGCACGATTTTTTTGAGTCATCATACAACGCTCTATATAGGGGTATGCATACATTTATCTCTGCACCAAAAGATAGAAAAGATTTAATTTTATTACAACGCGCCCCAATAGTAGATAAATCAAAGAGACTTAATGGAGAGTATGGAAAATTTAACGAATTAGCATTAAGAGTAAAACAAGCAGAAGATTTGTTCTTAATTATTGGCCCTCCTGGAACAGGTAAGACATCATTTGGATTATTGACAACGCTCAAAGAAGAACTAACAGAAGAGAATTCAAATATACTTCTATTATCATATACTAATAGAGCAGTTGATGAAATATGCTCAAAACTTGTAGAAGAAGATATTGACTTTATACGCATAGGAAACAAAAACTCTTGCGATAATAGATATAAAGAGTTTCTATTAGAAAACAAATCAAAAGATTGTTCTAACGTTAGAGAATTAAACACTCTTATTACAAATACACGGGTTTTTGTTGGAACAACTGCAGCGCTAAACAATAATTCCTCGCTATACGATTTGAAACAATTTAATCTTGCAATTATTGATGAAGCCTCACAAATTCTTGAGCCCAATATTATAGGTGTACTATCAGAAGAAAGGAATGGTGTACCAGTAATTAAGAAATTCGTAATGATTGGGGATCATAAGCAACTACCAGCTGTTATTCAACAACCAAATTATGAATCTAAAACTGATAATAAGATATTAAACGATATATATTTGACAGATTGTTCTCTATCTCTATTTGAGCGATTATTAAGGAAATATAAATGCAATGACTCAGTAACATATATGCTAACAAAACAAGGGCGCATGCATTATGAGATAGCAGAGATTCCAAACAAACAATTCTATAACAACAATTTAGATATAGTACCCTTACCTCATCAGATTGAAAAATTTGAAACTAATGAGTATTCTGATAAGTTATCAAACATTTTATCATCCCATAGAGTTGTTTTCTTTTCAGCCAAGACTCAAGAAAAGATAATTGCAAACAAGGTTAATAAAGAAGAAGCAGAATTAATAGCACATATTATATATAGATTATATAATTTAAATAAAGATAATTTTGATATAGATAAAACCGTAGGAGTTATTGTCCCGTATCGAAATCAAATTGCAACAATAAAACACACATTACAAGCCCAATATCCGGGGTTTGGGTTTGAGAATATAACAATTGATACAGTGGAGCGTTTTCAGGGAAGTCAAAGAGAACACATTATTTACGGCTTTATCATACAAGAAACATCGCAACTCAAATTTTTGACTGAGAATACCTTTATAGAAGACGGATACCTTATCGATCGGAAACTAAATGTTGCCATGACTCGAGCAAAAAAACAACTAATATTTGTTGGAAATTCTGATTTGCTTTCTATGAATTCTTTATATTCGATATTAATAAACTATTTAAAGGAGAAAAACTCATACTTTCACTATACAGATTTGTAATTTTATTTTACTAATTATCAATATGTTATAAAATATCATAAAATTTTTCTTCAAAAAAATTTGCAGAATAATAAAATTATTGTACTTTTGTAATGATTTCAAATATGTAATTATTGTAATTGTTTATGCAAAACAAAAAGGAAATAAACGAGAGTGGACAAGAAAGGTTAATGAGATACGGCATAAGACCTTCTGTACAACGTTTGGCTATTATGAACTATTTAATGGAAAACAGAATACATCCAACCGTTGACCAAATATTCTCTGATTTATATCCAACAATGCCAACACTATCAAAAACTACAGTATATAATACACTTAAACTATTAGTTGATAGTGGAGCTGCATTAATGCTAACAATAGATGAAAAAAACACAAGATTTGATGCGGAAATAAAACCCCATACACATTTTATGTGTAACCAATGCGGTTCAGTAACAGATTTAAATATAAATCCACCAATTTTAAAAGGGAATTATATTGATGATTGTGAAATACTGAATTCTGAATTATATGTGTATGGATATTGCCCTGAATGTAAAAAGAGAAAAAACTAATTAAATAAACTAATTTATAAACAATTTAAAACGAAAAGATTATGGCAAAGAAATGGATTTGTACAGTATGTGGTTATATTCATGAAGGTGAAACTGCTCCCGAGAGATGTCCTCTATGTAAAGTTCCAGCAGAGAAATTTCAAGAGAAAGTAGAAGACGGAAAATTAGAGTTTGTTCAAGAGCATGTTATTGGAGTTGCAAAAGGTTGCGACGAGGAGATGATTAAAGATTTGAACAATCACTTTATGGGAGAGTGTACTGAGGTTGGTATGTATTTAGCAATGAGCCGTCAAGCAGATCGCGAAGGATATCCTGAAATTGCAGAAGCATTCAAACGTTACGCTTGGGAAGAGGCTGAGCATGCTGCAAAATTTGCAGAACTTTTAGGAGATGTTGTTTGGGATACTAAAACAAACCTTGACAAGAGAATGAATGCTGAAAGCGGAGCATGTGCAGATAAATTCCGTATAGCAAAACGTGCTAAAGAGTTAAATCTTGATGCAATACACGATACCGTTCATGAAATGGCAAAAGATGAAGCTCGTCACGGAAAAGGATTTGAAGGTCTATTTAACAGATACTTTAAAAAGTAATAAAATAAATATAGTGATTAAAATAGTGAGGCAACACCTCACTATTTTTTTTACATAAAACAAAATCAATATTTTAAGATTAACAAACATTTACTAACTTTGCAATTCTAAAAAAAAGACAATAAAATAATGACTCCCATAAAGAATTTACTAACACTTATAGTTTCTCCTAAAAAAGGGTGGGAGAGGATATCTCAGGAGGGAATATCAATTGAGCAGCTATCCTCTACATTACTGTATCCTATTTTAGGGTTATTCGCCATTATTATCTTTTTATTAGAAATTGAATTTACTTCACTTCGAAGTGATTCCGGAATTGAGAGAGCAATACAGTATGCAGTAATTGGTTTTATGCAATTTTTTGGAGCATATTATTTAATATCATTTATAGCAAAAAAAGTATTTAAAAACTATAATACAAACAAGTGTAATACATATACTATGTATATTACATCAATAACCGTATTATTTTATATATTAATGACAATATTCTCATCCTATACAAACTATATAGCACCATTATCGCTATATATAATATATATAGGTTGGATAGGATATAAATATATTAATTCAGAATCTAATAAGACAAACTCTATATTTGTTATAACAATATCAGTTACGACAATTATGGTTCCTATAATAATATCTCTTATATTACGAACCCTTTTATCACTAATAGAATAGATGAAAACAAAGAGTCAAATAAATATAAAAAATAAACGTGCTACTTTCGATTATGAAATAATAGATAAGTACAAAGCAGGTATTGTCCTTACCGGAACCGAAATTAAATCAATTAGAGAAGGTAAAGCAGGACTTGCCGATACATATTGTTATTTTATAAATGGAGAGTTGTGGGTAAAGAATATGTATATAGCAGAGTACTTTTACGGAACATATAACAATCACTCAACTCGTAGAGACAGAAAACTTCTTTTAACAAAAAAAGAGTTACGAAAAATATCAAAAACAGATAAAGAATCAGGATTTTCAATAATCCCCACAAGACTCTTTATTGATGAGAATGGTAGAGCAAAGTTAGAGATTGCTGTTGCAAGAGGTAAAAAGATATACGATAAAAGGCAGTCAATTAAAGAGCGTGAAGATAAACGCTCAATGGACAGAATGTTTAAGAAGTAATTTTACTACATAAAATCAATATTTTTTGTTTATTGCAATCGGTTGTTGCAAAGATATAGATGTCTCCACCATCTTTAATTTTCAATTTCCTCCTTAACTCATCAGCCTTTAAAGGAAAATTTCTAACAGAGATATTAGCCACAGGAATAGTTTTAAACAAACTCTTTACTAACTTTGAAGAGAAGGGGATAACATTATCAATTTTAAATTTTCTTCCTTGAAAACTATTAACAAAACTATTTGAAGTATAAATGTGGCTACTTTGTGCTAATTTTTTAACATCATAAAACTTAGCAACTGATTTAAAAGCTCCAGCCTTTAAAATAGCAGAAGAAGGTTCATATAAGTAATTTAAAGGATCAGAGTAAACAATGTCTGATATACTACTCTCTTCAAGATATTTAAATTTATATAACGAAGTAGAAGAGGTTTGAATATCAACACATATAATATTAACATCATTAATAGCTGTTTCACTTTTATTCAACCTAAAAAGCAACTCCTTGCACTCATTCTTATATGATATAACATAAATATCGCAAACATATTTCAACTCATTAATTGACATTGAAATATCAGCCATAGGAGAGGCTTTAATATATACATCATTTGCCACCTCAAACATACGAGGTAGCAACTCAACAACATTAGGCTCACAATCAGCAAAAGCAAAAAGGCGTTTATTTGATTCACCCCTTCGAGCAGGATCAATATAGAGAGCATCAAAACCAATATTCTCTTTTAAAAAATCAGAGCAATCACTATTAATAACTCTTATATTTCTATTAAGTAATCTAAAATTATGATTTGCAGCCAAACAATACTCCGCATAGCGTTCTACGTATGTAACACTCGGAATAACAGAAGAAAAAGCAAGTGTGTCAATACCAAGACCACCAGTTAAATCACATATTGAGTTATAACAACCTTTTAGAATATGATTTGCCTTAAAACGAGCAACCGCTTCACAAGTACATTGTTCTGCTGACAATATAGAGGGGAATAAGAATCTTTTATTATGGGCAACAAATGAAAGTTTATCCTTAACCTTTTGTCGTGCTTCAATTTGATCAATAGCATATGAGATATTAAAATCCGAAACATTAGAATATTTCAGACGTAACGACAAACAATTATCATCAGCATGAGAATGTACAAAATCCCAAAATTGTTGATTAAGATCAGGTACAATCATTGTTATACAAGTTTAAGACCTATAATTGACACAATAAGCGTTGTAATAAAAAATAGTCTCGTAAAAGTTACAGGTTCATTAAAAAAGAAAATCCCCATTAAAACAGTGCCAACAGCACCAATCCCAGTCCAAACAGGATAAGCAGTACCCATTGGGATATATTGCGTTGCCTTAGCTAACAGTATCATACTCAATGCTAAAGAAGCAAGAAAGCCTAATCCCCACAAATAGAACTCTAATCCTGTTGACTCTCGAGCCTTGCCCATACAAAATGTAAAACCAACTTCAAAAAGTCCGGCAACAATTAATGTAATCCAATTCATATTGATAAAACTTTTAACAAAGTTAATATTTTTATCATTAACACAACCATTATTGAAGCAATTATCTAAACATAACACAGATAATTTGTGTTATATATATGTATTAAAAATTAATGGTTATGAAAGGTTTATGTTTACTAACCGCCTTCATAGGTGGTGTTGCTGCGGGTGCTGCAGTTGGAATGTTATTTGCTCCGGCAAAGGGATCTGAAACACGTGCTAATATTTATGATTTTATGAATAAGCATGGTATAAAACTATCAAAGAACGATCTCGAAGAATTAAAAAAATGCGTCACTAACGAGTGTGACAAAGAGGATCAAAAAGTATAGACAAAACCTCTTTTGCTATGATAGAAAACAAAACTAAGGGAATGATGGCGGAGGTTAATGAATACCTCCGTCTTCGTAAAGAACTACTAAAGACAGAAGCAACAATAAAGATAACACAAATTATATCATCTATATTAATTACAATAATAGGGATATTATTATTTACACTTATCACAACATTTATTGTACTGTCCATAGTATTTATTATCAAACCATTATTAGGAGAAATATACGCCTTTATAATAGGGACAACTATTTATATTCTGATATGGATATTTATATATCTCTTTAGAAAATATATTATCGATATTCCAATCGCAAAATTTATTACTAAAATAATAGAGTCATGAACTACTTATATCAATTAGAAGAGAAACGAAGGTTATTAAAAAATAAGATTACAACTAAGGAAGAAGAATTTACAAATTGCATATCTTCCCCAAGTAATAATGAAAACAATATAATTAGTAAAATATCAAATAAACTATCATTATTAACCTCATTTACTGAAGGTATAAGAGTAGGCATTTCTGTTTTGAAACTCTTTAATAAATAAAAATAAGAGGATGCCTATTGAGTATAAGTATATTTTTAGTAATTTTGTCATGAAAATATAAAGACAATAAACACCCAAATTAATGACAAAATGAAAAAAATCTTATCATTATTAATTATATCAATATTTATATCAATTACATTATCTGCCTCTGCACAACAAACCAACTACAAAGAGAATTTCTACAAACTTTTTATAAGTGGGAATGTAAGTAAGTGGGATAAATTAATAACACAATTTGAGGGAGATATAACAAAACGAGATGCAGTTTCAAAAACAGAATTATTAGGATACTACTACGGATATATAGGACATCTTATCGATATTAAAGACGAAGATCGTGCAGAAGATTATATAGACAAAGCCTTGCCATTAGTAACATCGCTTTCAAAGAATGATCCTAATAATGCTTTACTAAAAGGATATCACGCAAATATAATTGGATTCCAAATAGCAATGTCACCACTAAGAGCAACAACACTTGCACGAGGTATGATGAAAAATGCAAAAGCAGCAATAAATCTTGCTCCAGAAGATCCAATAATTAATATATTATCAGGTAATATCTTCCTATATATGCCCGATTTCTTAGGAGGAAATACAAAGCAATCATTAGAACAATATAAAAAAGCATTAGTTGCATTTGAATCAGATGATAAATTAAGGGAAAACAATTGGATGTATATTCAACTAATGGTTACGACAGCCATAGTATATGAAAAGTTAGACAACTATACTGAGGCAAAAAAAATGTACGAAAAGGTATTGCAACTATATCCAAACTATCCTCATGTAAGAGATAAAAAATACCCCAACCTTCTAAAAAAGATGAATAAAAAATGACAGGGCAATATATCGAAACAACACTAATTATAACACCCTATTCTGAGGATGCCGCTGATGTAATGGCGGCATTATTAGCAAATGAAAATTACGAAACATTTATCCCTTCAGAAAACGGAATCAAATGTTATATATTAAAAGAGAATTATTCTGAAGATATAGTTACTGAAGCAATAGCACAAAACCCTTTTGACTGCGACATAACTTATAATAGCATTGAGGTAGAGAATGAAGATTGGAATAAAACTTGGGTAGAAGAGAGTTTTACACCAATATATATAGGTAATGAATGTGTAATTCACTCACCCAAAGACACTATTACAACAAATCCCAAATACGACATCCTTATAAATCCTATAATGGCGTTTGGAAGTGGACATCATCAAACAACAGCTATGATGACACAATGGATATTAGAAGAAGATATTGCAGGAAAAGATGTATTAGATATGGGATGTGGCACAGCCATACTTGCGATAGCATCAACAAAATGTGGAGCAAAAAATGTATCTGCTATTGATATAGATGAACGAGCATATAACAATGCTATCGATAATGCAAAGCTTAATCAATGCACAAATATGGATATACGATTGGGTGGGGCAGAGGCAATAGGTATTTCAACTTTTGACATAATACTAGCCAACATAAACAAAAATATCCTAATATCTGATATGGAGATATATGCTAAAGCAATAAATAAAGAAGGAATACTATTCGTTAGTGGATTTTACAATTCAGATATAGAAGATATTGAGGTAGAAGCATTAAAGTATAACTTTAAGCTCATAAGCAAAAAAGAAAAAGATGATTGGGCTTCTTTAAAACTACAAAAACAGTAATTAAAACCTAAGATTCACAACTATCCAAAATATCAAAAAAAAGAAGAACCTCATGAATAATAAGGTTCTTCTTTTTACATAAAACCAATATTAAAATTATATTCTAAGAGTTTAGCAACTTCATATATTCATTATAAGATATATGTCTTCCGCCCATTGATTTTAAGTGCGAAGTTTCATATTGGCAATCAATAAGCACACCTCCATTCTCTTTAAGAAATAGAGCAAGAGTTATCAATGCCAACTTTGAAGTATTAGGCTCTAATGAAAACATACTCTCACCCATAAAAGCATTGCCAATAACAACACCATATAGTCCGCCAACAAGCAGATCGTTCTCGTTATCTTTTCTCCATACCTCAACACTTGCAGCGTATCCTTGTTTTTGAAGTTCAGTATATGCTTTAATTATATCAGGACTTAACCAAGCTCCAAAATCTTTATCCCTATCATCAACTTTACAACAGCCATTTATAACACCCACAAAGTCTTTATTGATAGTAACCTCATATAATCCTTTATTTATAAGTTGCCTCATTGAATGGCTCACGTGTATCTCCTCAGGGAATATCACAAACCTATCCAAAGGACAGTGCCATTCAGGTGTTTTATCTAATTTATAAGCAAAATATGGAAAATATCCGTTACTATATGCCAATAATAACCTATCAACAGACAATTCTCCACCAATAGCGATAATCTCATCAGTCTCACAAGAAGTAGGGTCGGGAAACCATAATTCATTATCTAATTTATACAACTTCATTTTCTAAAATCTTATGGTCAATTTTTATCTCACCACCATTTTTTAGACTTCCAAATAATATCTCACGCATTAAGATAGGCTTTAACTTTTGAGCAATAACTCTATCCATCTCTCTTGCTCCATACTCTACAGTATATCCTTTATTCAAAAGATACTCTAAAGCCTTGGGCGTTAACTTCATTTTTACACTCTTTACTTTAAGTTTTGCTTCAAGTTCTTTCAGTTTCTTTTTAAGGATAAGTTTTGCCATTTCTCTGTCCATATCATGGAAGACAACTGTTCCTGATAAGCGATTTAAAAATTCAGGTTTGAATGTTTTCTTTACTTGTTTCATCATAGCGTCCCCTCGAGAAACAGAGCCGGCAAAACCTACCGAAGCTTGAGAAGCATATTGTGCACCAGCATTAGTAGTCATTATTATAATAACATTTCTAAAATCTGCTTGGCGACCTTTATTATCGGTTAAACGAGCATAATCCATTACCTGCAAAAGAATATCATAAATATCTTGATGAGCCTTTTCAATCTCATCAAGTAACAATACACAATTTGGAGATTTACGTATAGCATCAGTTAGCAAACCGCCATCTTCATAACCCACATATCCTGCAGGAGAACCAATAAGTTTTGCAACAGAGTGTTTCTCAGTATATTCGCTCATATCAAATCTGATTAAATCAACAGATAGCTCTTTAGACAAAACACGAGCCAATTCTGTTTTACCAACACCTGTTGGTCCAACAAAAAGCAACGAAGCCAAAGGTTTATTCTCATCCAACAAACCGGCACGAGACATCTGTACCGCTTCAACAACCTGCCTTACAGCCTCATCTTGCCCATAAATTTGTGATAACATTCTTGATGATAATTTATACAACAACTTATACTCATTATCATCAGCATCAGCCAAAGCAGAAACTTTACAAGTTTTAGACAAAATATCAGCAATATCTGATTTGTTAATTACCTTACCTCTCTTCTCAATCTCTTTAACAGCACCTGCCTCATCAATTAAATCAATAGCCTTATCAGGGAGAAATCTATCGTTAATATGCTTAGCACTCGCCTCAACAGCGTATGATATAGCATCTTCAGAATATGTCACATTATGATACACCTCATATCGAGGAAGTAATTGCTTAATTATATTCTTTGTCTCTTCAATAGAAGGTTCCAAAATATCTATCTGCTGAAAGCGCCTAATCATACCCTTTGAACGAGAAAAATGCTTATTATATTCCTCGTAGGTTGTTGAACCAATAAAACGAACAACACCAGCTTCAAGGTAAGGTTTAAGCATATTTGAAGCATCCATAGCCCCCTCGCTATTAGAACCTGCACCAACAAGAGTATGAATTTCATCAATATAAACAATATTATTATCGCTCTCACTTTGAATACCATCCATAATTTGCTTTATGCGATTTTCAAAATCACCTCTGAATTGAGTACCAGCCAAAAGAGTTCCAACATCAACCTTATATATTCTACTATTTTTCAACCTATCTGGGACATTGCCCTCTTCAATTAAACGAGCAAGTCCCCAAATTAGAGCGGTTTTACCCACTCCTGGTTCACCAATATGCAAGACGTTATTTTTATCAAGACGACATAAAATTTGAATAGTGCGTTGCAACTCATTTTTACGACCTATTAGGGGATTTTGCCTATCGTAATAATCATTCATGCACACAACATACTCTTTCCACGCAATATCATCAAGGTTAGGCAAATCATATTTCCCATCATGGAAATCATTATCAAATGCAACATATTCAATCAATTTTCCAATAAAGGCCTCAACATTATTATCAACACTTTTTCTAAGCAAATATGCAGCCCACGATTCTGTCAATTTAAAAATACCTTTAATAATGTTATGAATATCCATATATTCAATATTACTATCTTTAGTATCTTCAAGAGCGTATTGAATAACCTCTGACAATTGTGATGAAATCTCGGGATCATAGTCATCATCAGATGGCACAGTTTCAAGTTTCGACAAAAAATCTTCAATTTCAAGTTTTAAATCATCAGAATCGTAATAGATATCAATAGCATCATTAAAATTATCATCAGAAATCATAGCATAAAGCATATGTTCTGGCATAAGAAATTGATGTCTATATTGCTTACATATATATAGAGCTTTATTAAATATATTAGAGAGTCTATCAGTTTGTTTTATATTTGGCATAGTATAATTTATTCAGCTTCAATAGTTAAATGTAAAGGAAAATTATTTTTACGAGCAAGGCTAGTTGCCATAGATGCTTTTGAATGAGCAATATCATACGTATAAGTACCCACAATTGCTTTACCCAAGTTATGAACTTGCAACATTAACTCCGTTGCATCAACTTCAGAATAAAAAAATATATCCATCAGAATCATCACAACAAAATCCATAGTTGTTACATCATCATTATGAATTATAACATTATACATACTTGGCTCTTTAGTATCTATGCGTTGTTTCTCTTTAATATTAGATTTAGTTTGTACCATATCTTAAATTCAATCTATTAATCAACAAGCAAAATTAAGTAAATAAAATTACTTTATAAATAAAGAATAATATCTAAATCAAAAAGATCACTAATTATATAACAATGTCATCATAGTATATTATTGATTTTTTTTGTAATATTGCAATAAATATTTGAGAAATGAATATAAAGGTTACAACATTAGTTGAAAACAGCGTAAAGGGTAGGGGACTACTTGCCGAACATGGGTTATCAATACTAATAGAAGCAAATGGCAAGCTAATTCTATTTGATACAGGAGCGAGTGACCTTTTCATAAACAATGCTAATGTTCTAAGCAAGAATATAGAGGAAGTTGACTACCTGATACTATCGCATGGGCATAGCGACCACACTGGAGGACTAAAATCATTCTTAAATCTCAATACAAAGGCTCAGATTATATGTAAGAGAGAAATCCTCACACCTAAATTCAGAGGCAAGAGAGAGAATGGTATTTGTGATATTGAAAATATAGATTTAAGCAGATTTATATTTATTGATAAAATAGCAGAGATCACAAAAGATATATTCGTTATACCAAACATTAAGATTATAAATACAGTTGATACTCACTTCTCAGATTTTGAAATCAAAACAGAAAAGGGCAGAATTCCGGATATATTTGATGACGAACTATTTATAGTTATAAAAAAAGACAATAAAATATCACTCTTAAGTGCATGTTCACACAGAGGAATAACAAACATAATTACCTCAGCAAGAGAATATTTTCCATTACAAAAAATCAAATACTTAGTGGGAGGATTTCATCTTGTAGATTCACTACCAATTGACACGCAAAACATAATAGAATACTTAAAGAGTGATATACCAGAGAGCATTGGAGTATGTCATTGCACAGGGTTGGATAGTTACACAATCTTTAAAAATAAATTTAACGATAAAGTATTTTATAACTACTGTGGGACAGAGTTATATATGTAAATAAAAAGCAATGTATCAAATAGAATTTAAATTAAAGAGTCGTAATAGGGGATGCCACTTAGTAACAAGCGAAGTATTATCAGCATTACCACCACTACCAAAATGTGGGATTTTGAACCTATTTATAAAACACACATCTGCAGCATTATCAATTAACGAAAATGCCGATCCTGATGTTCGCCACGATTTAGATGCAGCACTTAATGATATAGTCAAAGAACGCCAACCATATTATTTACACACATTAGAGGGAGACGATGATATGCCTGCACATATTAAAGCATCATTAATCGGAAGTTCGCTATCAATTCCCATAACCAACGGAAAACTAAATATAGGAATATGGCAAGGAATATATTTATGCGAATTTAGAGATAGTGCATCATCACGTAGCATTGTAGCAACAATTATTGAATAACAAATATTATAAAAACAAATTATATATCATGAAAAAGTTAACAAATCCATGGTGCGAAATTCCCGGATATTTCTGTTTTGGATGTGCGCCAGACAATAAAGCTGGAGTTAGAATGAGTTTCTATTCTGATGGAGAGGATGTTGTTTCAGTGTGGAAGCCTGAACAACAATTTCAAGGTTGGTTAGACACACTTCACGGAGGAATTCAAGCCGTAATGCTCGATGAAATTTGTGCGTGGGTAGTAATGCGAAACTGTAATGCAACAGGAGTAACCTCTAAAATGGAGACTCGATATTTAAAACCAGTATCAACAAAAGACTCATATCTAATTATTAGAGCAAGAGAAGTTGAGCGCCGTAGAAATTTAGTTACTATTGAAGCAGAACTATATAACTCAGCAGGTGAAGTATGCTCAAAGGCACAATGCCTATATTTTACATTCCAACCTAAAGATGCTCTTGTTGAGTACGTGCCTCAAGAAGGCGAGGAGATAACACTTGAAGAGATTATAGCATCGTTATAAATATGAAACCCCATATAAAACTATTTACACTATTACTCCTATTTAGTCTGAATATCTATTCAGGCGAACTCTCTCTATATACACAAAGCATACTTTCACAAAACAATAAAATGCGGCTAAAGAGCAACAATCAAAGTAACAAGATATATGCTTGTTATGTACATTTTTCAAATGTGTCAGCATTGAACGAGATTGAAAATTTAGGGATAAGAGTAAATAGAATTATAGATAATATAGCAACAATAAGAGTTTCACATTCATTAATAGAGGAGATTGCCAATATTGATGGTGTCGATAGGATAGAGATTGGGACTCTCGCCTTTCCCATGCTAAACGATGTTCGTATTGACAATAGCATTGATGATGTTCACAATGCAATTAATATACCATCATCATATACAGGCAAAGGAGTTATTGTTGGCATCATAGATCAAGGCATACAACTTGACCATATAAACTTCTACAATTCAAATGGAGAGTTGAGGATAAAACGCTATTGGAATCAAACCGACACATTAGGTAATACACCAGAAGGTTTTGATTATGGCAGTGAATACACAACACAGGCCGAGATTGAAGGCATAAAATATGATACAGACAATGGAACTCATGGGATACACGTTGCAGGGATTGCCACAGGAGGCTATAAAGGATGCGACTATTATGGAGTAGCAACAGAATCGGACATTGTATTTGTATCTTACGATGGATATTCATCAAGCATCTCAGATGCAATTTCATATATCTATGACTATGCAAATGAAGTAGACAAACCTGCTGTTATAAATATAAGCATAGGCAGTTTTATGGGTCCACGTGATGGTACCTCAGATTTTGACATTATCGCAGACAGATTACAAGGAGATGGCAAAATTCTAGTAGGAGCAGCAGGTAATAGCGGAGCAACCAATAGTCACGTATCAAAAACAATATCATCAAACTCTGACACATTTAAGACATTTATGCCATGCTCATATAATCTATACAGTTACACATCTCAAAACATTGATTATGTTGAGATATATGGCAACTCAAACACCAATTTAAACGTAAAATTATCACTATATAATAAAGCAACAAATACCTACGTATCACAATCCTCAACAGTATATTCAATGTTTGGTACATCAACAGCATACACATTAAACCAAGGTATTGCAGGAACAATAGAGATATACAGCGAAACGTTGCCAAACACAAGGAAACCGCATATACTCATAGTAAAATCACTAACACAAACATCAGATGATTATGCTATTGAGATTAGCATAAATAGTTCAAAAGATAATACAATACATGCGTGGAGTTATAGAGATACATTTGATAGTTATGGATTATCAACACACACTTCAGGAGATACCTATTATAGTATTAATGAAGTAGGAGGCACAGGAAACAGAATAATATCAGTTGGCTCTTATGTAAACAAACCTTCATTCGGAGGAGTTGTAGGAAGTATAAGTTCAGAATCGAGCAAAGGACCAACAACCGATGGACGCCAAAAGCCTGATGTAACAGCACCAGGCGAAGGAGTAGTATCTTCATTCTCAAATTCACCCAATATAGCACAAAGCAGTTATTACAAGCCCTATTTGGATTTAGGAACAAAAGTAACACAAAACGGAGAGACATACTACTATGGAATTATGAGTGGAACATCAATGGCTGCGCCAGTGGTAACAGGAATAATAGCCACATGGTTAGAGGCACGTCCAACATTATCGCCCGAAGAAATTAAAGATATAATCATTAAAACCTCAAGAAGAGATGAATTTACAGGAGAAACATCAAATTCAGACAACATCTGGGGATACGGAAAGATAGACGCATGGGAAGGTATAAAAGAGTGCTTAATCCTTAATGGCATTGACGGGGTAGAGCCCATCACAAATAACAATATTATAATAACACATAACAATTCAGCAAATAACATAAAACTACTATTTACAAAAGATATAGTCAATGCCGATATAAAAATATATGACATCACAGGCAAAGCAATATATTCAAAAAATATCAGTAGAGTTACATCGGGCGAAGAATCATTAATAGACACATCTACATATAAAAAAGGGGTATATATAAAAAGAGTAATAGGGGAGCATTCAACCATCACAAATAAGTTCATAATCCCATAGAAAAAAAATTAAAAAAAATATCGCTAAAAATATTGTCAATTTTTATAAAATCACTAATTTTGCACCTGAATAAAAAGGATACAAATCCTTAGATTTTTTTCATAAATAGTTAGTTGTTGTTAAGCATGCAAATAAAAGTACTTCTTCCGCCTATTAGCACACTGACAAAATTGTGTCAGATAATAGGGAGAGAGTACGTTTGCTGCCTAACTTTGAAAGTAATTAGAACAATATTATAAACGCAAAGGGCTCCCTATGGGATGTCCTTTTTTTGATTAAAGAAACAGAGTAAACACTATAAAATATTACGAATATGAAACAAGACATGATTGTTATTCTTGATTTGGGTAGCCACGAAAATACAGTATTAGCAAGAGCTATCCGTGCATTGGGTGTATATAGCGAAATATATCCACACGATATAACAGCAACAGAACTCAAGGCCCTTCCCAATGTAAAAGGAATAATTATAAACGGAGGACCTAACAATGTAATAGACGGAGTAGAGATAGACGTTCTTCCTGAGATATACGAAGCAGGATTCCCAGTAATGGCGGCAGGACACGACAAAGCACAATGTTCAGTAAAACTTGCACAATTTACCGATGATGAAGAAGCGATAAAAGAAGCAGTAAAAGGATTTGTTTTTGATGAATGTAAAGCAGAAGCAAATTGGAACATGACAAACTTTGTAAACGACCAAATAGAGTTAATTCGCCGTCAAGTAGGAAACAAAAAAGTATTGTTAGCGCTTTCAGGAGGAGTTGACAGTTCAGTAGTTGCAGCATTATTATTAAAAGCAATAGGCAACAACTTGGTATGTGTACACGTTAATCACGGATTAATGCGTAAAGGAGAGTCAGAAGCAGTAGTAGAGATATTCCGCAATCAATTAAATGCAAACCTTATATATGTTGATGCAACAGAGCGTTTCTTAACAAAATTAGAGAACGTAGCAGATCCTGAAGAGAAACGTAAAATAATAGGAGGGGAGTTCATTAGAGTATTTGAAGAAGAGGCTCGTAAACTTGACGGAATAGACTATTTAGGACAAGGAACAATATACCCTGACATTGTAGAGAGCGGAACAAAAACTGCCAAGATGGTAAAATCGCACCACAATGTAGGAGGACTACCTGAAGACTTGCAGTTTGAATTAGTAGAACCATTACGTCAACTATTCAAAGATGAAGTACGTGCATGTGGATTAGAGTTAGGTTTACCATACGATATGGTATATCGCCAACCATTCCCAGGACCAGGATTAGGAGTACGTTGTTTAGGAGCAATCACACGCGATAGGTTAGAGGCACTACGCGAGAGTGATGCAATACTACGAGAAGAGTTCAAGATTGCAGGACTTGACAAAACAGTATGGCAATACTTTACAATAGTACCCGACTTCAAATCAGTAGGAGTACGTAACAATGCACGTTCATACGATTGGCCAGTAATAATACGTGCCGTAAACACAATAGATGCAATGACAGCATCAATAGAGTTAATAGATTGGCCAATACTACAAAAGATAACAGACAGGATTTTGAAAGAGGTACCAAACATCAATCGCGTATGTTACGACCTCTCACCAAAACCTAGTGCCACTATTGAATGGGAGTAAAAAAGATAGGAGCAAATGCTCCTATTTTTTTTACGACTATAGAGCAACCTTTTGAGCAGTTAGTCGCGTGCAGCACTGACGAAGATAGTGCCACGCGGGATGCGATTGCCAAAGGCAACAAAAGGTTGGTCAATGGGATTTACGACTATAGACAAAACGAGTAGCAAATGTCGCACGCAGTACAGACGCAGTTTGTACACGTGCGGATTGCGAATAACGAGTTTTAATCAACAGAAATTTACAATAAATATAAAGAATTATTATCAAATTTAAGAGTATAACTAAATTTTATAACTATCTTTGTAACTAAAGTCAAGGCAATTTGACTAATAACATATTATCATAATTTGCTCAATCGCTCTCGAATCACCACCTCGGAAATGAACGAGCAAAAGAATACGCAATTGGGTTTGTACCTATAGAGGTGCAGACTTAACCATTGTGTATTCGGCTTGTGGTGAGCCTGAGAGCGTTGGCGAGAGTCTGCGCTTTCTTTTTTTTATAGTTAGTGCAGATATAAAAAAGGCAATATTGCAATAACTATAAAATTTTTAAGGCTATGAACCCCAAAGTAGAGGAATTCATCAATAAAATGAAAAAAGAAAAAGAATTTGAAGAACAGAAAAAGAGAGAAGAACTTTTAATATCTCTTGGTCTTATAGATGAATCAAAATCAACAAAAGAAATTAAGTATTTTGATGTTTGGGATGGGACAAAAGAGTGCAAATGGCATGCTTCCAAGCAAAAATATTGTAAAGAAATTAATTCTTATGTACCAATCGAAGTTACAGATGAAGAATACAATGAAATTTTAAAATATGTAACAATAGAGAATCCTATTGATAATAATACAAAAAGCAAAACAACAAAATGGTCTAATGTAATATCTGCAATTACATTGATAGTGCTTATAATTGGTATTGTCTCAGGAATTATAGTCTCTATAGCAATAGATTCTTTTATACCAATAGTTTATGTAGGAATATATTTTGTAATATATATACCATTTATGATAGGATTCTCTAAAATAGTTGAAGCTGCTGAGAAATATTTAGAAAAGTAATCAACTATAATATATACTTTTAAACAAACTCTTTTCGTAAGGTGTTAGTTTAACAAACATAAACTAATGCTGATATGAAAAGAGTTTATTTATTACTGTTTGCGATATTAATCGCTCCGTCTGTTATTAATGCTCAAGAATCAAAAAGAAAAATCAAAGAAGAAAGAGCATTAATTTTCATTACGGGAGATAACGTACCTTCCGAAGTTCAAATAACTGTTGACCTATTTAAAGAGAGTGAATCTCCTTATTTTCAAGATCCAAGAGCCCCTCGATTTATAATGGTTGACCGTAAGAACAGAGTTGCTTTTGGTATTGGAGGATATGTAAAGGCAACTGCTTCGTACGACTTTGCTGGTATTGCTGACAATATTGATTTTGTCACATACTCTATTCCTGTTCCAAAAGGAGATTTAAATAGGAGTCAATTTTTAATGGATGCCTCTACTTCTCGACTTTTCTTTAAATTGGTTGGTCAAAATAGAATATTAAAAAAATTTAGTGCTTACATCGAAACTGATTTCAGAGGTAATAACTATGCCTTGAGATTAAGGCAGGCTTATATATCGTTCAGAGGTTTATTGATAGGACAGAGTTGGAGTACATTTACCGATCTCGCAGCCATTCCTCCTACAATAGATTTTGAAGGTCCATCAGCAACGGTTGCTGCACGTAATGTTCAATTCCGCTATACATTGCCATTTAGGGAAAGATGGGAATTTGCTATTGCAATAGAGAATCCTAAATACACTGCTACAACTAATGATTTTGTTCAGATTGCCAAACAGAGATGTCCCGATATTCCAATCTATATTCAGTATGAATGGCAGAATGGTTCACATTTAAGATTATCAGGGGTTTTAAGAGGTATGCGATATAACGATTTACTAAACGTAAAAGGCCGCACCGCTTTTGGATGGGGTGTTCAGATGAGTGGTTTAGCTAATATGGGCAAAAAGTTCACACTATATTATCAAGGTGTATATGGCAAGGGTATATCAAAATATATTAATGACTTAGGAGGTAATAATCTTGACCTCTATATTTCAGAGAATGGTGGCAGATTAGAGCCTATGCCTTCGGCTGGCGCTGTTGTTGGATTACAATATAATATTACACAAAATCTCTTCACTTCAATAAACTATAGTTATTTAAGATTGTTTGATAATGGCGATATATTATATTCTCCACCAATGTATAAACAAGGTCAATATTTAGCGGCAAATATGTTTTTAACAGTTGCTAAAGATTGGCAATTTGGAATTGAATATCTATGGGGTGCAAGAAAAAACCAAGATGATTTAAAATCATTTGCAAACAGAATGCAGATTATGGCTCAATATAACTTCTAAACGCCTAAACTATTCGTAACGGATTGTTTCGGAGGGTTTGATTTTTGAAATTATTTGTGTGGGTATTGTTACCATTAAAAATAGAGTGAGCATTGCTCCAATATTTAATAATAGTAACAACCACCAATTAATTTCAATTGGAACTTCAGATATATAGTATGTTGCTGCATCAAGTTTTATAACACCAAAGTAGTATTGAATTGCACAAAGAGTCAATCCTAATATGTTTCCCCATAATACTCCTTTAAGTATCATATATGAAGAGAGATAGATAAATGTTCTTCTAATAAAACTATCGGTTGCTCCAAATGATTTTAAAACGCCTATTGTTGCAGTTTTTTCAAGTATAATTATAAGAACTCCCGATATAATAGTAAAACCAGAGACAAGAGACATCAGCACTATTATTATCCATACATTCATATCCAAGAGGTCAAGCCAATTAAATAGTTGCGGATTAATCTCTAATGCCGACTCCACAAAATAGGAATTACCATAAGCATCGCTATTGCCAATTATAGAGTATCGGAGTTCGTGAGTAAAAGAGTCGGTATCTGAAAACTCCTTTAATTTTATCTCTAATGATGTATATTGATCATCTTCCCACTTATTCACACTCTGCAAAACCTTTAAGTCGCAAAGAGCATAAAAAGAGTCATACTCAATAAAATTGGTATTATATATTCCCGATATATTAAATTTACGTACCTTTACTTTATCGCTATCTATAAAATAACATAAGATACTTTCGCCAACACCCAACTGAAGTTTAGTTGCTATATTTTCTGATAGCAATATTTGATTTGATGCAGTGGAGTCGGAGAGTAGAGGTAACTCTCCCTCAACCAAAGAGTTCTTAAAGAATGAGTTATCGTAATTAGCATCAATACCTTTAAGTATTACACCTGAAAAATCAGTATCAGTTTTAAATACAGCAGATTGCTCTGCACTCTTTCCAATTGATAATACTTTTGGCGATGCTTTAAGCATATTACATATTGAACTATCTACCGATATAGGGGTAGTATTGGTAAGCAGTTCATCTGTTATACCTGTAATTCGTACATGAGAGGCAAATCCTATGGCTTTCTCAGCAACACTATTTTTAAACCCAATAACTATTGTCAATGCCAAAATCATGGTTGCTATACCAAGAGCAACTCCTACTGTTGCAATTTTAACAGCAGGAGTACTCTTTTTATGATTACCTTCGGTATTAATTTTTTTTGCTATGTACTTTTCGAGTATCATAGAGTTCTACCCGGATATGCTTCTAATGCTT
>JAFXDI010000051.1 GCA_017521245.1 Bacteroidales bacterium | reverse complement strand
CGGACTATGTGGCACGCTCTTTGTATTATAACAATATATGGGATAGAAGAAATGGATAAAGTTTTTTGTGGATTAACTTGACAAAATGAATGACCTTTATTATTTTTGAAACAGATTGAGATAAATACTACATGCTATTAAATTTCTATTGATCAAGCACTAATAAATATTAATGTAATGACTAAAGAGGAAAATAAAATAATCCTTTATCAAGACGATAACGAGATTACTCGTATATCGGTGCGTTTCGCTGATGAAGATTTGTGGTTAACGCAGAGTCAATTAGCGGAGATATATGATACTACCAAGCAGAATATTAGTCAGCATATAGAAAATATTCTAAACTATGGTGAGTTAGATATAAATCGAACTGTAAAGGAATTCTTGACAGTTCGACAAGAAGGAAATCGCCAAGTGCAGCGTAATATTGTTCATTATAATCTTGATATGATTATTGCTTTAGGTTATCGTGTGCAGTCACAAGTGGCTACACGCTTCCGCCGTTGGGCAACTCAGCGACTTCATGAGTATATCCAGAAGGGCTTTGCAATTGACGATGAACGCTTGAAACAAGGAGGTAATCGTTATTTTAGAGAGTTGCTACAACGCATCAGGGATATTCGTAGTAGTGAACGTAACTTTTATCAGCAGGTAACTGATATTTATGCGACAGCGACTGATTATGATCCTCGCAGTGAAATGACAAAGATGTTTTTTGCAACAGTGCAGAATAAACTTCATTATGCTGTTCATGAGAATACCGCTGCCGAGGTTATATACAATCGTGTGGATAATGAGAAACCATTTGTTGGCATGACAAACTTCAAAGGCAACTATGTTACCAAAGATGATGTGAAGATTGCAAAAAACTACCTTTCGGAGATTGAGTTGCAACGCTTAAATTTACTAGTTTCGGGTTTCTTGGATTTTGCTGAGTTTCAAGCATTGGAAATGAATCCAATGACAATGAAAGATTGGATAGATGCTCTTGACAACCAAATTATATCTCACAAGCGAAAAGTTTTGATTGGCAAAGGAAATGTTTCGCACCAACAAGCAATTGAGAAAGCAGAAAAGGAGTTTGAGATATATCGTAAACGAGAAATGGATTTGCTCGAAAGTGATTTTGATAAGGAAATAAAGAAACTTAAGAAGGAATAATTTTCTCTCAATATGAAGTATAGAATGTATAAATATGGAAATTTTATACTAATTGCAATAAATCCGATAAAAATCTAAATGTGAAGATAAGAAAAGAAAAAGAGTGGTAATCTTTCGATTATCACTCTTTTCTCGGTACCCGGAGCGGGACTTGAACCCGCACAGCCGTGTTATAGCCAAAGGATTTTAAGTCCTTCGTGTCTACCGATTCCACCATCCGGGCGAAACCATTGGAGCGAAAAACGGGACTCGAACCCGCGACCCTAACCTTGGCAAGGTTATGCTCTACCAACTGAGCTATTTTCGCATTTGCATTTGCGACTGCAAAGATACTCTTGTTTTTTGGATTTGCAAATAAAATGAGCAAGAATTTAATTAAAAAAATTTAATAGTCTTTTGGTTATTTATGTGCAATTGTCAGTAAATTAGTGTGTTAGTATGCTTTTGTTGTGTTCCTGTTTTTACTGCTTATTGCCGATAAAACTCTAATTTTATATATTTGCACGTGATAAATCATATATTATGAGAAGAGTCGTTGCCATAATTATACTATTGTTTGCACTAAACTTTTCGCCTAAAGCAGAGAGTTTGGTTGATTATGTTAACCCTCTTATGGGTACTGAATCTACTTTTAGTTTCTCGCATGGAAATACCTATCCTGCTGTTGCTCTGCCTTGGGGTGTTAACTTTTGGTCGCCACAAACGGGTGAAAATCGCAATGGTTGGATGTATGCTTATACTGATACCGTTATTAGAGGTTTTAAGCAGACGCATCAACCAAGCCCATGGATTAACGACTACGCTGTACTCTCTGTTATGCCTTTGAGCGGAGAACTGAAGATTAATCATAAGGAGAGGGGAGTGGGCTTCTCGCACCAAAATGAGGAGGCTCATCCATACCTCTACTCTGTAACGATGGATAATGGCGTTAAGGTTTCGCTTACTCCAACTCGCACCTCTTCTGTTATGGAGGTTGAGTATCCCTCTCTTGAAGGTCAATATTTTGTAATTGATGCTCAGCATGGTGGCTCAAAGGTTGAGATTGACCAGATGCGGCGCCGTGTTACTGGGTATGTAAAAAACCACAATGGCGGAGTGCCTGCAAACTTTACAAATTACTATGTAATGGAGTTCAGTCACCCGATAGCCGAAAAGGGGGTGATGATAAACGACTCTCTTTTTGCCGGTCGTAGCGTTGGTGAGCATGACAGGGTGTGTGGTTATCTTCGTTTTATAGTTCCCGAAGGCGAAAAACTTACCGTTAAAATATCATCATCGTTTATATCGGCAGAGCAGGCTCAACTCAACTTTAACAGAGAGGTAAGGGGTAAAACCTTTGAGGAGGTAAAGAGTGCTGCCATATCTGAATGGAACGCTATGCTTGGCAGAGCGGTGGTTGAGGATGATGACAGGGTGGCAAAAGAGACCTTTTATTCGTGCTTATATAGGGTGTTGCTATTCCCCAGAGAGTTTTATGAGTATGACAGCGAGGGTAATCCCTGCTATTATAGCCCCTACGATGGGGAGATTCACGATGGGTATATGTACACCGATAACGGTTTTTGGGATACTTTCAGGGCGGTTCATCCTCTCTTTACATTGCTATACCCCGAAGTGTCGGAGCGTGTTATGCAGTCGCTTGTAAACGTATATAATGAGAGTGGTTTCTTGCCCGAATGGGCATCGCCCGGTCATCGTGGTTGTATGATAGGTAATAACTCATTGTCGCTGATTGCTGATGCCTATATTAAGGGTATTAGGGGTTTTGATACAAAAAAGGCTCTTGAGGCAATGGTGCATCAAACCGAAGCACAAGGCGAGCCTTTGTCGGTTGGACGTAACGGATATAAGGAGTACTTTGAGCTGGGATATGTGCCTTACCCCAACTACTACGAGGCAACTGCCAAGACTCTTGAATATGCATACGCCGATTGGTGTCTTTCTATCTTTGCCTCTGCATTGGGAGAGGTAGATATTGCTTCGGACTACAAGGCTATGGCATATAACTATGAGAATGTCTTTGATAAATCTAACGGTTTTATGCGTGGCAGAACTAAAAGTGGCGACTGGGTATTTCCCTTTGCTCCCGAAGAGTGGGGAGGGGCTTTTACCGAAGGCTCTTCGTGGCACTACACATGGAGCGTTATGCACGATGTTGAGGGATTGTCGCAACTGATGGGAGGCCATGAGAATATGACCTTTATGCTCGACTCTATGTTTTCTGCCCCTCCTGTATATAACTACGGAACATATGGTTTTGTGATACACGAGATAGCCGAAATGGTTGCCCTGAATATGGGGCAATATGCTCACGGAAACCAGCCTGTGCAACACGCTGCCTATCTATATGACTATACCCTTTCGCCATGGAAAACTCAATACCATGTGCGTCAAATAATGGATAGGTTATATAAACCCACACCTGACGGATATTGTGGCGATGAGGATAACGGACAAACTTCGGCGTGGTATGTGTTCAGTGCTATGGGATTTTATCCCGTATGTCCGGGACGTGCCGAGTATGCTGTTGGCTCTCCTCTCTTTGATAAGGTAACACTAAATCTTCCTATGGGTAAAACATTTGTTATAGAGGCAACAAATAATGCCTCAGCAAACTGTTATATAAAGAGTGCATCGCTTAACGGAAAGAGATACTCAAAAAACTATATATCGCATTTTGATATTACCGGTGGTGGCGAACTGCTATTTAATATGGCAGATAAACCAAATGTAAAAAGAGGTGTCGAAACAGGTGATGCTCCTTCATCAATGACGCAAATAAAAAAATAGAAAAAGATATGAAAAGATTAACATTTTTGGCAATGCTACTATTGGCAGTGGCAATACAATCGGTAACAGCACAACGATTAAAAACAATTGCATCACCCAACGGAAGGGTTGAAGTGACAGTATTCTCATCTACTTGGGGTGTTCCCGGTTACTATATTAAGGTTGATGGCGATACACTTATATATGATTCGCAACTGGGATTGCGTTATAGTGGATCGGAGATAACCGGACACTCAATTGAGAGGGTAAACTATAAATGGGAACGCACCGACTCGCTTACTCAAACCAAGTATAACGAGATGACTGTATCTTTTAATCAACCCTATAAAGGTGTGGTTAAAGCGTGTGTCAGAGCCTATGATAATGGATTTGCTCTTAATCAGACATATAGTTTGGAGGGTGCCGAAAAGACTTTCTTGCAAGATGACAACTCAACTATCTATTTTGCTCCAAAAGCAGAGTTGATTAACGGGGAGTGTGTTATGCCGATTGACTCTGTAAAGTCGCAATCTTTACCTATTGACGTAAAACTTGAAGACGGAAGAGTGGTGACTGTCTCGGCAGATAGTTTAAAGGGGTATCCTCAAATTGAGGTTAGTGCCTACCCTGATGTGGCTAATATGTTACAAGTTGACCTTAAACCTATGTATGAGGGTAACGATGTAATAAAGGCTGTTCTGCCTGCAACTTTTTCTACGCCTTTTATTAGATTTGAAGTGAAATAAGATTTTTAGTTAACAAACAACAACCCGCAGGGCAACGAAGTTGACAACAAACAACTAAAATCTACTCTTTAAAATATACTCTCTTAACTCTTGCTGATACTGAGGTGAGGACTTCATAGGGGATAGTGCCTAATTTTTGGGCAATATCCTCAACTTTTATATTTTCGCCAAATACCTCAACAATATCGCCTTCGGCACACTCAATGTCGGTAACGTCAATCATAGTGACATCCATACATACGTTGCCGACAATGGGGGCAAGTTTGCCATTAACCCACATTGCTCCGGCTCCGTTGCCAAGGTGGCGGTTAAGTCCGTCGGCATATCCAATGGGAACTGCCGCTATTCGCGACTTCTTGTTCAGCACTCCACGCCTTCCGTAGCCTACTGTCTCTGCCGAAGTGAGTTCTTTAATTTGCAGTATTGTGGTTTTTAGTGCCGATACACTCCTTAGCCCTTTAACTGAGGGGTGAGGTGCTACTCCATACAATCCTATACCAAGTCTTACGCCTTCAAACTGGTATTGTGTATATCTTGATATTCCTGCTGTGTTAAGTATATGGCGGAATATGGGTTTGCCTATTCCCATCTGAAGCGACTCTGCACAACGGCTGAATGTCTCAATCTGCATTTCGGTATAGTAGTCAAGACTATCATCATCGCTACCTGCAAGATGTGAGAATACTGAGCGTGGGGTTAACTCCTTATTTATTGTAAGATTCTTAATAAGTTTAGGCATATCCTGAATGGTGAATCCTAAACGGTGCATACCGCTGTCAATCTTTATATGTATAGGAAAATCGGTTATGCCTTGCGAACTCGCTGCCTTTGTTAACGCCTCTAAAAGTCTGAAATTATATACTTCCGGTTCAAGGTTATATTTAAAGAGGGTGTCAAATGTCCCCATTTCGGGATTCATAACCATTATGGGCATTGTAATTCCGGCCTTGCGAAGTTCTGCTCCCTCATCGGCAACGGCAACTGCCACATAACTGCATCCTGCATCTTGTAGTGTTTTTGTCAGCTCGTACGAGCCTGCTCCATAGCCAAACGCCTTTACCATACATATAACTTTTGTGTTAGGTAGTAACTTTTGCTTATAGTAGTTGTAGTTGTGTCGTATGGCATCGAGGTTTACCTCCAATATGGTTTCGTGTTGTTTAAGCGAGAGGTCGTCGGTTATCTCATCAAAATTAAATCTTCTTGCTCCCTTAACCAGTATCAGCTCGTTGTTGAAGTGGTCTGTTACGCCCGATGATAGAAACTCGGCTGTTGTTCTGAAAAAACTGCTGCCTTCGGGAAACAACTCTCTGTTCTCTGTTAATCGCTCTCCAATACCAACAAATTTATCAACACCTTTCTCGGTTAGAAGTTTTGCAATTTTTGTGTATAACTCAACTTCGTTTGATGATGATTGTAGAATGTCTGAGAGTATTAGCCGTCTTGCACCTCCTTCTAATATTGAACGGCGTGAAAGAAAGTCGAGTGCAATCTCCAGTGAGTTTATATCGGAGTTGTATGTATCGTTTATTATTGTACAGTTGTTCTTGCCCTCTTTAACCTCTAATCGCATAGCAACCGGCTCAATGCTTATGAGTCGTTTTGCAGCCTCTTGTGGTGTGATATTGAAACAGAAGAGCATAGTGCAAAGAGTGTGAATAGCATTCTCTATTGAACCATCTTCAACAAACGGTATCTTAAAGTTCTCCTCTTTGCCTCTGTATATATATGTAACCGATGCTACATTGTCAGTCTTGGATATCTCTTTTATGAACAAGGGTGCAGAGGTGTCGCTGTTTGACCATCCAATTAACTCTCTGTCTGCATATAGGCTCTCAATAGCCTCTTTGATATTGTTTTGTGAGGCATTGTATATTATGGTTTTTGACTCTTTAAAGAGTTTTAGTTTCTCGTTTAACTTCTCGCTGACCGAGTTAAATCCCTCTTGGTGAGCATCGCCTATGCAGGTGAATATGCCTATGGATGGGGCAATAACCTCGCTTAGAGCCTCCATCTCGTGGGGTTGCGATATTCCTGCCTCAAAGATGGCAAGTGTTGTGCGTTGCTCTAACTCCCATACCGAGAGGGGTACTCCAATTTGTGAGTTGTAACTGCGTGGTGAGCGAGTTATAAAATAGTCGGGTTGCAGCAGTTGATTTAGCCACTCTTTGACAATGGTCTTGCCGTTGCTGCCGGTAATGCCTATCACTGGCACCTTAAATCTCTTTCGGTGAGCCGATGCTATCTTTTGCAGAGCCTTTATACTGTTTTTTACCCTGATGATATTTACTCCCTTGAATGTTGTGAATATTGGTAACTCTTGTTCGGTAACAAAGTTGCGAACACCCTTTTTATATAACTCTTCAATAAACTTGTGTCCGTCGTTAGTCTTGCTCTTTATGGCAAAAAAGAGCGTCTCCGAAGGTGTCTTTATTGAACGACTATCGGTTAGGAGTAACGATATGTTGAGTTCTTCAAAAGGTGCATTGTTGCAACCCAATAGGGCGGTAATATCTTTTATGGAGTATTCCATTGCTATTATACGTTGTTTATTTTATTCTTAATATCTTCAATCTCTTGCTCAATATTAATATGTTTATATTTGAGAGCAAAAGATGTGGCATTTCTCAAAAGAGTGTTTAAAAAGGTTTTATATCCTTCGGTGTCGGCACTCATAAGTCGGTGGCTGATACCTTGACGTATCTTGCTCCACTCCTTAATAATATTAACAGAGTTGGGGGTAATAACTTCATCCTCAATTTTTTCCCATATATATTCAACCGCCTTTTTAGAGGGGTGTGCCATGTCATCGGCATAGAAACGATAATCACGAAGTTCATCAAGGAGAACCTCGTAGGTTGGTAAATATGATACCCTTGTGTTGAATATCTTTTGCAACTCCTCACACGCAAGAAGTAGAGTGCTTTTGCTTAATGAGTTTTCGTGAATACCATCATTAAGGTGCCTGATGGGACTTACCGTTAGAACTATCTTTATGTTGGGATTGGTAGTAAAAAGAGTCTCAAGAGTTGCTGAGAGGCTCTCTACAATCTCCTTGACCGAAACTCTTCTCCTTGAGAAGTTGTTTGCAGGAAGTTTGTGACAATTGGCAACAACTTTGCCACTCTCAACCGCCTCATATACCCATGCGGTGCCAAAAGTGATGAAGAGGTAGTTTGCACTCTTTAGACGTTGAGAGCTCTCTGCCAAACTGCTATTTATGGTTTGTAACATATACTCCTTATTGGTATGAGAGAATGTTGAGTGGTGTGAGAAACTGTGATAAAGATTTCCGCTCTTAAACAACTCTCCCTCAACAAAAGGGGTGTTGGCTATTGCTCTGTTTATCGCCTCTGCTATTGATAGTGGATTGTAAAGAACTCCAAAAGGGTTTAAGAGTGTATCAAATTTACTCGCCTTAAATATGCCACCAATCTCATCGGCAAAACATGAGCCGATGAAAATTAGCGAATCGGAGTGGTCTATCCTCTCTCCCCTCCAGTCAAGAGAAACTATTGTTCTAAAATCCATATTGCAAAATTATAAAAATAATTTATTAAAAATTACACCAAAATAACTTTTTAAAGTAACTTTGCCGGCGTAAACGAATATATATATGAAAAATATAATTCTCATATCGTTGTTGGTCATATCTTTGGCTATATCGGTATCGTGCCAAAGGAGAAGTGACTATCAACCTCAGCCCGTTGAGCAACGCGACAGTACGCTTCTGTTTGATTTGGATAGTATGCTTATGATTGACGATTTTGAGAAAGGTTATATCTCGATATCTGATATGCCTCCCTTTTCAACATACTCTGTTGTGGGAAGTATGGCGTATGCTAATGATTATAATATAGATATCTTTATGATACCCGAGAGCGACTCGGCATACCTTGTGCTGTCTGAAATGTTTAACAAAGATGAAGATGGTAATCTGTTGTGGAGGTTGACAGACTCGGTTAAGATATATTACCCCATTGGTGCTTCAATTGGTTGGCCCGGCTCGGTTGTGAAAGATGGCGTTATTGATTACAACCTGATGGCTCTGATGCCCGATGACAAGGATTGGATTGATACCGAAGTTTACGATGCTCTTTTAGGTGTGTGGAGTTTAGATGTTCAGAAGAAAATCATTACCCCTCTGCCTGTTGAGAACATCTCGTGCATTAATGAGTCGTATGGGGTTTATTAGTTAACAAACATTCGTTTGTTGAACTTGCTCTCGCTCAACAATACACAAATAAATTTTGTATTGTGTTCGCTTACCCGCAGATTTGTTAGTTTTTAGCAAACTAAGATAACTAAGATAACTAAGATGACTAAGGTAACTAAGTAAAAATCTTAGCCACCCTATTCCCCCCCCCAGTTCCAACAACTAAAAAATCTTTAGCAAATTTCTTCTTGTTTTTTGCTTTTTCTTAAAAAATATGTATCTTGCAAACGAAATTATACTAACCTATAAAAAATGAGGCTGTTATGAAAAAGATTTTTACTCTATTAGTAATGCTAATATCTCTAATGCTTTCAATGTCATTGGTAAACGCCAACGAGGTTGAACCTCGAGGAATAGACTTAGGAGAATATGCCTTTGGAATCCCTGCCGAGCAATTAAACTTTAATAATCAAACTCCATTCACTTTTTCTTTTTGGGTAAATATAAAAGAGTTTAATCATAATACACAGGGAACGCAATTTCTTAATATAAGAAACCCCAACATTAATGATAATATGGATAAAGGAGGGGGTTACCCGCTATGTGATTGGGGGTATCTTTTTTCGACTATTCAAGAATATGGAGTAGATGATTATGGTGGGATTTGGAAAGATAATGAACTATTAGTTTCTGTGAGAGAGCAAACCGCATCTTCTTCATCGCCCTTTGTAAGAGAGAAAACTTTTAAATTTAGTTCAGGTAAGTGGTTTTTTGTTACATTTCAGCAGTACTATACCGATAAACCACAAATGAAACTTTATGTAAACGGAGATGAAATTTTGAAATTTACCTCGAAATCTATTCTGATGGATTGGTATAAAGAGTATATAATAATGATAGGAGGTCATGCAAAATATCGTTCTCCATTAAATGCATATATTGATAAAGTACAGTTTTATAATAGGGCGTTAACACAATCAGAGATAGGAGAGAGTATGTATGATCCTTTGTTAAGCGATGACTCATTACTTGGCTATTGGGATTTTGAAAATGGTTGTACAACCGATTCTGAGGGGTATATGATGGCAGATAATGGTACGATAAAAGCATCAATGTATAAAATTTTACAACAAAATAATATATCAATAGGTATAGAAATACAATCATTTACATTTGGAGAGGGAGTAACCCCCGAATCAGTTTTGCAGGGAGTAGAAGAGAGTACCACAGATGAGAGCAACACCAAAGCATACGTATCTGATGGGGTATTGTATATTGAGAGTGCCGAAGATATAAACTCGGTTACGGTTTATGATGCAATGGGAAGAATAATAACTTCAGGAACATACAGTAACGCTTCACTTCAAATTCCATTACCCACAACCCTTAAAGGAGTGGTAATGGTTAAGGTTGACAACTGTGTTGTGAAGGTTATTTGCAATTAGTCATCAATCCACCATATAAAAAATGAGGTAAGGCTTAAAAGGCTTTACCTCTTTTTTGTAAACTGAATCTTGATACATCTAAAAATAAGTTTTTTTATTTTTCATCTTGATTTTACACTTACTCTTTGAAATTGCCTCACTAAAAAACTTCCCGAAAAATTTGTGTAATTGCCAAAAAAATAGTACTTTTGCGAAGTTTTTAGCGCCAAAAAGTATGCGTATCTCATTATATGGTATTGAGTTACAAATAATTAGAACGTATATTTCGAGTAATGAAAACGAGAAGAATTAATTAATATAAGTATAAACAAAACTATTAAAAAAGTTCTAAAAAATGCCTACAATTCAACAATTAGTAAGAAAAGGAAGGGTAGTTTTGGAGGATAAAAGTAAATCTCCCGCATTGGATTCATGTCCTCAAAGACGTGGTGTATGTGTGAGAGTTTATACAACAACTCCTAAAAAACCTAACTCTGCTATGCGTAAAGTGGCTAGGGTTCGTTTAACTAACGGAAAAGAGGTTAACTCTTACATTCCAGGAGAAGGACACAACTTGCAAGAGCACTCTATCGTAATGGTACGTGGTGGTCGTGTTAAAGACCTTCCCGGTGTACGTTATCACATTGTTCGCGGTACATTAGATACTGCCGGTGTAGCAAACCGTACCCAACGTCGCTCGAAATACGGAGCAAAACGTCCTAAAGCAGGTAAAAAGTAATTAGTTGCACACCTGTAAAAATATTGATGCAACGCCAGAGAAATTAAAACTTAGTTGTAAAACTATTTTCTAGTTTCTTGGATAGGCTGATTCGGTTGAGTAAACGGTATTAGAGAATACTGTTGAAGATGTGAAAAGCAACCAAGAACAAGAACAAAAAGAATTAAGATGAGAAAAGCAAAACCAAAGAAAAGGATTGTATTACCCGATCCTATCTTCAGTGATGTAAAGGTTTCAAAATTTGTAAACCACTTGATGTATGACGGAAAGAAGAATACCGCATACACTATTTTCTATTCCGCTCTTGATATGGTTAAATCTAAAATGACCACAGAAGAGACAGCCCTCGAAATATGGAAGAAGGCTTTGGAGAACATTACACCTCAAGTAGAGGTTAAGTCACGTCGCGTGGGAGGAGCAACATTCCAAGTACCTACGGAGATCCGCCCAGACCGCAAAGAGTCAATCTCGATGAAAAATTTAATATTGTACGCACGTAAACGTGGTGGCAAAACTATGGCAGACAAATTGGCTGCTGAGATAATGGATGCTTATAATAACCAAGGTGGTGCGTTTAAACGTAAAGAGGATATGCACAAAATGGCTGAGGCTAACCGTGCGTTTGCTCACTTTAGATTTTAATTGAAAGATGGCAAAAGGAGACGAATTATTAAAATATACCAGAAACTTAGGTATTATGGCGCACATCGATGCTGGAAAAACAACCACATCGGAGCGTATTCTATTTTACACCGGTTTAACACACAAAATTGGTGAGGTACACGATGGTGCAGCCACAATGGACTGGATGGAGCAAGAGCAAGAGCGTGGTATCACTATCACATCTGCAGCTACTACAACTTGGTGGAACTACAATAACGAGAAGTATAAAATCAATTTGATTGACACTCCGGGACACGTGGATTTCACAGCAGAGGTAGAGCGTTCACTTCGTATTTTGGACGGTGCAGTTGCAACATTCTGTGCAGTAGGAGGAGTAGAACCTCAATCTGAGACAGTATGGCGTCAAGCAGACAAATATAACGTTCCTCGCGTAGGTTACGTTAATAAAATGGACCGTTCAGGTGCTAACTTCTTTGAGGTTGTACGTCAACTTAAAGAGGTATTAGGTGCAAATCCTTGTCCAATCCAAATTCCTATCGGTGCAGAGGAGAACTTCAAAGGAGTTATCGACTTGGTGCGTATGAAAGCCCTATACTGGCCAAACGAGGCTATGGGTGCTGATTACACAGCAGAGGAGATACCTGCAGAGTTACAAGCAGAGGCTGAGGAGTGGAGAGAGAAACTATTAGAGTGCGTTGCAGACTTTGATGACGCTCTAATGGAGAAATTCTTCGATGATCCCTCAACAATCACTGAGGAGGAGATTAAAGTAGCAGTAAGAAAAGGAACTCTTGCAATGAAGATGGTTCCTATGACTTGCGGTTCATCATTCAAAAACAAAGGAGTACAAACATTACTTGATGCAGTATGTGCTTACTTGCCAAGTCCAATAGATACTCCATCAGTAGTTGGACACGAGGTAGATAACAAAGAGGTGGAGATTTCACGTAAGCCTTCTTCAGGCGAGCCACTATCTGCATTGATATTCAAAATTGCAGTTGACCCATATGTAGGTCGTTTGTGTTTCTTCCGCGTTTATTCAGGTGACCTTGTAGCAGGTTCATACGTATTGAATACACGTTCAGGTAAAAAAGAGCGTATATCACGTCTATTCCAAATGCACTCAAGCAAACAAAACCCAAAAGAGGTTATCGGTTGTGGTGATATAGGTGCAGCAGTAGGTTTGAAAGATGTTCGTACAGGAGATACAATCTGTGCAGAGAACGCTCCAATCGTATTGGAGTCAATGGACTTCCCAGAACCAGTTATCGGAATTGCAGTTGAGCCAAAAACTCAAAAAGACTTGGATAAACTTGGTCTTGGACTACAAAAACTTGCTGAGGAGGATCCAACATTTACAGTTAAATCAGATGAGGATACAGGTCAAACAATCATCAGCGGAATGGGTGAGCTTCACCTTGAGATTATTATCGACCGTCTTCGCCGTGAGTTCAACGTAGAGTGTAACCAAGGACGTCCTCAAGTATCATACAAAGAGGCAATCACACAATCAGTTGAGTTGCGTGAGACTTACAAGAAACAAACAGGAGGTCGCGGTAAATATGCTGACATGATTGTTCGCGTTGAGCCGGTTGACGCTGATTTTGAAGGAAGTTTGCAATTTGTTGATGAGGTTAAAGGTGGTAACATTCCAAAAGAGTATATCCCTTCAATTCAAAAAGGTTTCACAACCGCTATGAAGAACGGTGTACTTGCAGGATACCAAGTTGACCAATTAAAAGTAACAGTAATAGACGGATCATATCACCCCGTAGACTCGGATCAATTATCATTCGAGGTTTGTGCAATCCAAGCATTCAAAAAAGCTTGTGAGAAAGCAGGACCAACACTTCTTGAGCCAATCATGAAGATCGAGGTGGTAACACCCGAGGAGAGCATGGGAGATGTAATCTCAGACCTTAACAAACGTCGTGGACAAGTAGAGGGAATGGAGTCAAGCCGTAGCGGTGCTCGCATCGTAAAAGCAAAAGCACCCCTTGCAGAGATGTTCGGATATGTAACATCATTGCGTACTATCACTTCAGGACGTGCAACATCAACCATGACATTCTCACACTATGCCGAGGTTAGTTCATCAATTGCCAAGAATGTACTAACAGAGGTTAAGGGAAGAGTAGATTTATTGTAGTATTCAAAAATCATAAACGCGATATGAGTTCAAAAATAAGAATTAAATTAAAATCTTACGATCACACTTTAGTTGATAAATCAGCTGAGAAGATTGTAAAAACAGTAAAAGCAACAGGTGCAGTTGTAAAAGGTCCTATACCTCTACCAACACGCAAACGTATCTTTACTGTAAACCGTTCAACATTCGTAAATAAAAAATCGCGCGAGCAATTCGAACTTTCATTCTACCGTCGTTTGATAGAGATCGAAATTTTGGATGGTTCGTCAAAAGCAGTAGAGGCACTAATGAAATTAGAGTTGCCTAGCGGAGTTGACGTAGAAATAAAATTGTAATAAACCAATTAATAACAAAAAGAAATGCCAGGATTATTAGGAAAAAAAATCGGAATGACATCCGTATTCAGTGCTGAGGGCGTAAATATGCCATGCACTGTTATCGAAGTAGGTCCTTGCGTAGTTACACAAATCAAAACCGTTGAAAAAGACGGTTATGCTGCAGTGCAAGTAGGTTTCGAAGACAAAAAAGAGAAACACACTACAAAAGCAGAGATGGGACACTTTAACAAAAGTGGTGTAACACCCAAGAGACACTTGGCCGAGTTCAAAGGTTTTGAAACAGAGTACAACTTAGGAGATGTAATCTCTGTAGACTTCTTCGCAGAGGACGATTATGTTGACGTAATCGGAACATCAAAAGGTAAAGGTTACCAAGGTGTAGTAAAACGCCACGGATTTGGTGGAGTTGGACAAACAACACACGGTCAACACAACCGCCTACGTGCTCCCGGATCAATAGGTGCATGTTCATACCCTGCACGTGTATTCAAAGGAACTCGCATGGCCGGACAAACAGGTAACGCAAGAGTAACTGTACAAAACTTGCAAGTGATTAAAGTTATACCCGAGCATAACCTTTTATTAGTAAAAGGATCTATCCCCGGAAGTAAAGGTTCAATCGTAATAATAGAGAAGTAATCATGGAACTTAGTGTATTAAACATCAAAGGCGAGGATACCGGTAAAAAAGTTACGTTGAACGATACAGTATTCGGTATAGAGCCAAACGAGCACGCAATCTATCTTGATGTAAAACAATTCATGGCAAACAACCGCCAAGGAACACACAAATCAAAAGAGAGAAGCGAAGTATCAGGAAGTACTCGTAAACTAAAAAGACAAAAAGGAACAGGTGGAGCACGTAGTGGAGATATCAACTCACCAGTTATGGTAGGTGGAGGACGCGTATTTGGTCCGGTACCTCGCGACTACAGCTTCAAACTAAACAAAAAAGTTAAAGCATTAGCACGCAAATCTGCGTTAAGTTGCAAATTGGCAGAAAACGCTATACTTGTAGTTGAGGATTTCTCATTTGAGGCACCAAAAACTAAAGAATTTATAGATTTCACAAAAAATTTGCAAGTTGCTGATAAAAAGTTACTTTTAGTTTTATCAGATCAAAATAAAAACGTATATTTGTCAGCTAGAAATCTTCCAAAAGCGAAAGTTATAACTGTTTCTGAATTAAACACTTACAAAATTCTCGATTGCGAGACTTTAGTAATGTTTGAGAGTTCAGTGGCATTAATTAATGAATTTTAATAGAAGGAGGCACGAAAATGGCAATAATAATTAAACCGATAGTAACGGAAAAAATGACCAGCATTTCGGAGAAATACAACCGTTTTGGATTTCGTGTAAGTCCCGATGCTAACAAATCACAGATTAAAAAAGCTGTGGAAGAGATGTACAATGTAACAGTAGTTTCGGTAAACACAATGAACTATAAAGGTAAAAACAAAAGCCGTTATACAAAATCAGGTCTTATCGAAGGTAAAACTGCTTCATACAAAAAAGCATTAGTTACATTGAAAGAAGGAGATACAATAGATTTTTTTAGCAATATTTAATTAAACAAATGGCAGTACGTAAATTGAAGCCCACAACACCGGGGCAAAGACACAAGATTATTGGTGCGTTTGATAAAATCACTGCTACCGCACCAGAAAAATCACTTGTAGTCGGTAAAAAAAGTACTGGTGGACGCAACAACGAAGGACATCTAACGATGCGTTACATCGGAGGCGGACACAAACGTAAGTACAGACTTATCGATTTCAAGAGAAATAAAGACGGTGTACCCGCAACAGTAAAGACAATCGAGTATGACCCAAACCGTTCATCTCGCATTGCACTTCTTTATTATGTTGATGGAGAGAAGCGCTACATAATTGCGCCCAATGGTCTTGAAGTAGGAATGACAGTAATGTCAGGAGAGAAAGCAGCACCTGAAGTAGGAAATGCACTATTCCTTTCTGATATACCAGTCGGAACAGTAATTCACAACATTGAGTTGCGTCCTGGACAAGGAGCAGCGTTGGTACGTTCGGCAGGAGTATTTGCACAATTAACTTCGAGAGAAGGAAAATATGCAATTATCAAATTGCCTTCAGGAGAGACACGTAAGATACTTTCAGCATGTAAAGCAACTATCGGTACAGTAGGAAACTCAGACCACGCACTTGAGCAATCAGGAAAAGCAGGTCGTTCACGCTGGTTAGGACGTCGTCCACGCAACCGTGGTGTTGTTATGAACCCCGTTGATCACCCCATGGGTGGAGGTGAAGGACGTGCATCAGGAGGACATCCTCGTTCACGTAAAGGTCTTTACGCAAAAGGTCTTAAAACAAGAGCTCCTAAAAAGGCTTCTTCACAATATATTATAGAAAGAAGAAAGAAATAATTTGATTTGAATAATTAATAACTATGAGTCGTTCATTAAAAAAAGGACCATTTATCAGTGTGAAACTTCAAAAGAAAGTTGACGCAATGGAGGCTACCGGAAAAAAATCGGTAATCAAAACTTGGTCACGTGCATCTATGATTTCTCCCGATTTCGTAGGACACACTTTCGCCGTTCACAATGGTAATAAGTTTATTCCCGTATATGTAACAGAGAACATGGTAGGACACAAACTTGGAGAATTTGCTCCAACTCGTATCTTCCGTGGACACGGAGGTAACAAAAAATAATTAAACCTCCTTGGGAATTTTAAAAACTAATAAAGTAAAAAAGAAAAATAACATGGGTGCAAGAAAAAGAGAATCAGCCGAAAAAAGAAAAGAGGCCTTGAAAGAGAAGAGCTTCGCTAAGCTGAACAATGTACCAACCTCACCCCGTAAAATGCGTTTAGTTGCTGATATGGTAAGAGGAATGGAAGTGTTCAGAGCACTTGGCGTACTTAAATTCTCTACAAAAGAGGCATCGGCAAGATTAGAAAAATTGTTGCGTTCAGCAATTGCCAACTGGGAACAGAAAAACGAACGCAAAGCCGAGAGCGGCGAACTATACATATCAGAGATCTTTGTTGATGGAGCTGCTATGTTGAAACGCCTACGTCCGGCACCACAAGGTCGCGGATACAGAATCCGTAAACGTTCAAACCACGTAACCTTGTTTGTTGATACAATAACTAAAAACGAAAATCAAGATTAATAAGAGATGGGACAAAAAGTAAATCCGATAAGCAACCGATTAGGAATCATCAGAGGCTGGGATTCTAACTGGTACGGCGGCGATAAGTACGGAGACAAGTTATTAGAAGACAGCAATATCCGTAAATATCTAAATGCCCGTCTTTCAAAAGCAAGTGGAGTATCACGCATCATCATTGAGCGTACTCTAAAACTTATAATTATAACTATTTGCACATCACGTCCCGGTATGGTTATCGGAAAAGGTGGACAAGAGGTTGATAAACTCAAAGAGGAGTTAAAGAAAATCACCGACAAGTCTGACAAAGATATCCAAATCAATATCTACGAGATAAAGAAACCGGAACTTGACGCCGTTATTGTTGCTAATAGCATTGCTCGTCAGCTTGAAGGAAAGATGGCTTACCGTCGTGCAATCAAAACTGCGATATCAAACACTATGCGTGCCGGAGCAGAGGGAATCAAAATCCAAATTTCAGGACGTCTAAACGGAGCAGAGATGGCACGTTCAGAAATGTACAAAGAAGGACGTACACCTCTACACACATTACGCGCAGACATTGATTACTCTTTAGCAGAGGCACTAACAAAAGTTGGTTTGTTAGGAATCAAAGTATGGATTTGTCGTGGTGAAGTTTATGGTAAGAGAGATCTTGCTCCTTCATTTACAGCACAAAAAGAGACTCGTGGCGGTGCCGCTGGTCAAGGAGCTAAAAAAGGCTTCAAGAGAAACAAAAAGTAATTAACACAAAGAACTGACAGAAAATGTTACAACCGAGAAAAACAAAATTCAGAAGGCAGCAAAAGGGTCGCATGAAAGGTGTGGCTCAACGCGGCAACGAGTTGGCATTTGGCTCTTTTGGTATTAAGTGTTTGCAATCAAAGTGGATTACAGGTCGCCAAATTGAGGCTGCCCGTATTGCCGTTACCCGCTATATGCAACGTCAAGGACAAGTTTGGATCAGAATTTTCCCTGACAAACCAATTACTAAAAAGCCTGCCGAAGTACGTATGGGTAAAGGAAAAGGATCACCCGAAGGATTCGTAGCACCTGTAACACCGGGAAGAATCTTGATAGAGATAGATGGCGTATCTTTAGAGGTGGCAAAAGAAGCATTGCGTTTAGGTGCGCAAAAACTTCCCGTTACCACAAAGTTAATAATCCGTCGTGATTACGACGAAACTCAAAACGCATAAGGAGGATAAAAAATGAAGATAGCAGAAATAAAAGAACTTCAAACTAAGGAGTTGGTTGAGAGAATTGAAGCTCAAGAAGTAGCTCTTAACCGTATGGTTATCAATCACAGTATCTCTCCTCTTGACAATCCTTCGCAAATTAAACAATTGCGTCGTGAGATTGCGCGTATGAAGGGTGAATTAAATCAAAGAGATCTTAACGCTTAATCAATAACGCCGAATGGAAACAAGAAACTTTAGAAAAGAGAGAGTAGGGGTTGTTACTAGCAACAAGATGGACAAAACCATCACAGTAGCTGTAAAATGGAAAGAGAAACACCCCATTTATGGTAAATTCGTAAACAAAACGAAAAAATACCATGCTCACGATGAGAAAAACGAGTGCGGTATTGGTGATACCGTTAGATTGATGGAAACTCGTCCTTTGAGCAAAATGAAAAGATGGAGAGTAGTTGAAATCGTAGAAAAAGCAAAATAATATTATGATACAACAAGAGTCAAGACTAACAGTCGCTGATAATAGCGGCGCAAAAGAGGCACTTTGTATCCGTGTACTTGGTGGAACCGGAAGACGCTATGCAAGCGTAGGCGATATTATCGTTGTTGCTGTAAAAGGCGTGGTTCCTTCAAGTGATATGAAAAAAGGTGCAGTGTCAAAAGCTGTTGTCGTACGCACTAAAAAAGAGATACGTCGTGCTGACGGATCTTACATACGTTTCGACGACAACGCATGTGTATTATTAAACGGAGCAGGTGAAATTAGAGGTAGCCGTATATTCGGTCCTGTTGCTCGTGAATTGCGTGCAACTAATATGAAAATAGTTTCACTAGCACCTGAAGTACTTTAATAAATAAAAAAGTAGATTAATGAGTAAGTTACACATTAAAAAAGGAGATACCGTTTACGTTAACGCCGGAGAGGACAAAGGAAAAACCGGTCGTGTGCTTAAAGTCTTGGTAAAAGACAACAAAGCAATCGTAGAGGGTGTAAATATGGTGTCAAAACACACCAAACCCAATGCAAAAGCACCACAAGGCGGCATTGTGAAGAAAGAGGCTCCAATACATTTATCAAACCTTAACGTGTTAGATCCTAAAACTAAAACTCCAACACGTATCGGTCGTAAAATGAATGAAGAGGGCAAATTAGTACGTTATTCTAAAAAATCAGGAGAGGAGATTAAATAAAATGGCAGCAAATCTCAAAAAAGAATACCAAGAGAGAATCGTCCCCGCTTTGATGAAAGAGTTTGGCTACACAACAGTGATGCAAGTACCAGTTTTGAAAAAAATTGTACTTAATCAAGGTTTAGGAGATGCAACTCAAGACAAAAAAATCATCGACACAGCGTTGGCAGAGCTAACAGCAATTGCAGGACAACAAGCTGTAGCAACACTCTCACGTAAAGACATTTCAAACTTCAAGGTACGTAAAAAAATGCCTATCGGAGTTTCAGTAACTTTACGTCGTGAGAAAATGTATGAGTTCCTTGAGCGTTTGGTACGCGTAGCATTACCCCGTATCCGCGACTTCAAAGGAATCGAAAGCAAATTAGATGGTAGAGGAAACTACACACTCGGAATCCAAGAGCAAATCATCTTCCCCGAGATTAACATCGACTCTATCAACAAAATCAACGGAATGAATATCACATTCGTTACAAGTGCAAATACTGACGAAGAGGGATATGCATTATTAAAAGAGTTTGGATTACCTTTTAAAAACATCAAAAAGAGCTAAACTATGGCAAAAGAATCAATGAAAGCTCGTGAGGTAAAAAGAGCAAAATTAGTTGCAAAATACGCTGCAAAAAAAGCACAACTTAAAGCAGAAGGCAACTATGAGGCTCTTCAATTAATCCCTCGTAATGCCTCAAGTGTAAGACTACACAACCGTTGCAAATTGACAGGACGTCCAAAAGGATATATGCGTCAATTCGGTATTTCACGTATTCAATTCCGTGAAATGGCATCTCAAGGATTAATCCCCGGAGTAAAAAAAGCAAGTTGGTAGAAACTTGAAAAAAGAAAAAAAAGAGTGAGTTAAATATTGTTCGGGTAGTCCGAATCAATTTAAAATTTATTTAATATGACAGATCCAATAGCAGATTATCTTACAAGGTTAAGAAATGCAATCAAAGCACAACACAACGTAGTTGAAGTGCCTGCATCAAACCTTAAAAAAGAGATCACAAAAATCCTTTTTGACAAAGGTTACATACTTAACTATAAGTTTGTAGAAGAGGGTCCTCAAGGAACAATCAAAATTGCCTTGAAATACGATCCCGTGAATAAAGTAAATGCAATCAAAAAGTTGGAGAGAGTATCTTCACCCGGTTTGCGTAAATACGCTGGACACAAAGAGTTACCACGCGTTCTTAACGGTTTAGGAATAGCAATTATTTCAACTTCAAAAGGAGTTATGACCGATAAAGAGGCACGTAACTTAAATGTTGGCGGAGAAGTGTTGTGTTACGTATATTAAAAAAGAGGAGGTAAATTATGTCAAGAATTGGAAAATTGCCTATCGCTATCCCCGCAGGCGTAACAGTAACAGTTAAAGATAACGAAGTATCGGTAAAAGGACCAAAAGGGGAAATGGTTCAAACCATAACTGGAGGAATAGCAGTAAACGTAGAGGACGGACAATTAACAGTAACACGTCCAGATGATACAAAAGCATCACGTTCATTGCATGGATTATATCGTGCCCTTATCAACAACATGGTAACAGGTGTATCGGTAGGATATAAAAAAGAGTTGGAACTAGTAGGTGTAGGATACCGTGCAGAGAATAATGGTCAAGTACTAAAATTATCACTCGGTTTCTCACACGATATATATGTAAAATTACCCAAAGAGGTAAAACTCGAAACAAAAAGTGAGAGAAATAAAAACCCACTTATTCTGTTAGAGTCATGCGACAAAGAGTTACTCGGTCTGATTTGTGCTAAAATCCGCACATTCCGTAAACCAGAGCCTTACAAAGGAAAAGGTATCAAGTTTGTTGGCGAGTATATTCGTAGAAAATCAGGTAAATCGGCTGGTGCCAAATAATTCACGTTAAAAGGTAAACATCATGAATAAGATAGAAAGAAGAATAAAGATCAAAACCCGCATACGTGGTAAAATTTCAGGAACAGCAGAAACACCTCGTATGACAGTGTTCCGTAGCAACAAACAAATCTACGTTCAAATCATCGATGACTTAGCTGGTAAAACATTAGCAAGTGCATCATCAAAAGGATTAGCAGACGGAGATAACAAAGCTGCAGCAGCACAAGTAGGAGAGTTAATAGCAAAAAAGGCACAAGAGGCAGGAATTACAACAGTAGTATTCGACCGTAACGGTTACCTCTATCATGGCCGAGTAAAAGAGCTTGCAGAAGCAGCTCGTAAGGGTGGACTTAAATTTTAAACGACAATGGCAGTAAAATATAACAGAGTAAAGTCAACTAACGACTTGGAATTAAAAGACAGATTGGTACACATCAATCGTGTAACAAAAGTTACAAAAGGAGGTCGTACATTCAGCTTTTCAGCCATCGTAGTAGTAGGTGACGGCAAAGGAATCGTTGGTTACGGATTAGGAAAAGCCAGCGAGGTTACAGCTGCTATTGCAAAAGGCGTAGAGTCTGCAAAGAAAAACCTTATCAAAGTACCAGTATATAAAGGAACTATTCCTCACGAGCAATTTGCAAAATTCGGAGGAGCGCAAGTACTAATCAAACCAGCATCACACGGTACCGGAGTTAAAGCAGGAGGTGCGATGCGTGCGGTATTAGAGAGCGTTGGAGTAACTGACGTATTGGCAAAATCAAAAGGTTCTTCAAACCCTCACAACTTGGTAAAAGCTACATTTGCAGCATTAGCAGAGTTGCGTGACGCAGCAATGGTAGCACGTAACCGTGGAGTATCAGTAGAAAAAGTATTTAAAGGTTAATAAAGGAACAAAGCGATGAAGACAATTAAAATCACACAAGTAAAAAGTAAAATCAAATGTCCCGCTGTCCAAAAGAAAACCCTTGAAGCTTTAGGATTGCGTAAACTAAACCAAACAGTTGAGCATACAGCCACTCCTCAAATCTTAGGAATGGTAGAGAAAGTAAAACACTTGGTAGTAGTTGAATAATTTGTTTTTTGAACAAGAAAAAATTTAAGATATGAATTTAAGTAATTTAAAACCTGCTGCAGGTTCTACAAAAAGCCGTAAAAGAATTGGTCGCGGACCCGGTTCAGGAATGGGTGGAACTTCAACAAGAGGACACAAAGGAGCAAAACAACGCTCTGGATACAGCAGAAAATTAGGATTTGAGGGAGGTCAAATGCCACTTCAACGTCGTTTGCCTAAATTTGGATTTAAAAATCCTAACCACGTAGAGTACAAAGCAATCAATCTATCTACAATCCAAACATTAGCTGAGGCTAAAGGATTGGAGAAAATTGATGTAAACACTCTAATCGAGGCTGGATTCGTTGCCAAAAACCAAATGGTTAAAATCTTAGGTGGCGGAACAATCACTGCTAAACTTGAAGTAACAGCAAACGCATTCTCAAAATCAGCAGAAGCAGCAATCACTGCAGTTGGAGGCACAATCGTTAAACTCTAATCAATATGAGAGCGATAGAGACAATTAAAAATATTTGGAAGATAGAGGATCTAAGATATAGAATCATCACTACCCTATTGCTAATAATGGTGTACCGCGTAGGATCATACGTGGTACTACCAGGTATTGATGTTGAAACACTCGCAAACCTACAAGAGCAAACACGAGGTGGTTTGATGGCGTTGTTAGATATGTTCTCAGGAGGAGCATTCTCAAATGCATCAATATTTGCATTAGGAATTATGCCCTATATCTCAGCATCTATCGTGATCCAACTTTTGGGAATGGCATTGCCATACTTCCAAAAATTGCAACGCGAAGGCGAAAGCGGACGTCGCAAGTTGAATCAATATACTCGCTATCTAACAGTAGCAATCCTATTAATACAAGCACCCTCATATTTGGTGAACCTTAAAACCCAAATCGGTGCAGCAGCATTCCCCGAAGGAGTAATGTTTATGGTAACATCAACAATCATCCTTGCAGCAGGAAGTATGTTTGTATTATGGTTAGGAGAGCGTATAACAGATAAAGGTATAGGAAACGGAATCTCATTCATAATCTTGATAGGTATCATAGCACGCCTACCACAAGCATTAGGATTTGAGTTCATTAACCGTGCAACAACAGCAACAGGAGGATTAGTAATGTTCTTGGCAGAGATCGTATTCCTATTGTTTGTAGTAGCAGCATCTATTCTATTAGTACAAGGAACACGCAAAGTACCCGTACAATATGCAAAAAGAATAGTAGGCAACAAACAATACGGAGGTGCAAGACAATACATCCCCTTAAAAGTAAACAGTGCAGGAGTAATGCCAATCATCTTTGCACAAGCGTTGATGTTCATACCTATTACAATAGTAGGATTCTCAACAACATCATCAAGTGCATTTGTACAAGCATTCACTGATAACACAGGATTCTGGTATAACTTTGTATATGCAATATTGATCATTGTATTCACATACTTCTATACAGCAATCACTATCCAACCCAATCAAATGGCAGAGGATATGAAACGCAACAATGGATTCATTCCCGGAATCAAACCCGGAAAGAAAACAGCAGAGTACATCGATTCAATAATGTCACGAATCACACTACCAGGTTCAATCTTTTTGGCATTGGTGGCAATTATGCCAGCATTCGCACAAATAGCAGGAATCAGTGCAGAGTTTGCACAATTCTTCGGAGGAACATCACTATTGATTCTTGTAGGAGTAATCCTTGACACACTACAACAAGTAGAGAGTCACTTAATGATGCACCACTACGATGGATTGTTGAAATCAGGCAGAATAAAAGGCCGTCAAGGTTCTGTTTCAGCATATTAGTCTAAAGTAGATAAAAATGATTTATCTTAAAACAGACGAAGAGATAGAGTTAATCAGGGAAAGTAACCTGTTGTTGGCAAAAACCATGGGCGAGATAGCCAAATGGGTGGCACCGGGAGTTACTACCCTAAAACTCGACTCAATAGCCGAACAGTATATTCGCGACAACGGAGGAGTACCAAGTTGTTTAGGATATAGCGGTTATCCAAACTCGATATGTGCATCCGTAAACGAACAAGTTGTACACGGAATACCATCAAGCAAAGAGTTGCAAGAGGGAGACATAGTATCGATAGACTTTTGCGTATTGAAGAACGGATTTCATTCCGACTCGACATACACCTTCCCGGTAGGAGAAGTGAGTTACGAAGTAAAACGACTATTGAAAACAACCAAAGAGTCGTTATACGTAGGAATCGAAAAAGCAGTAGAAGGCAATCGCGTAGGCGATATAAGCAATGCCATTCAAACCTATTGCGAGAAGAGAGGATACTCACTTGTCAGAGAGATGTGTGGACACGGAATAGGACGCCAAATGCACGAAGCACCCGAAGTTCCCAATTACGGACGCCGAGGATGCGGACCGGTATTACGAAGTGGTATGGTATTAGCCATAGAGCCTATGGTAAATATGGGTTCACGTAATATAGTAATAGAACGCGATGGTTGGACAGCACGCACAAAAGATCGCAAACCGGCAGCACACTATGAATTATGTGTAGCCGTACGCGAAGGAAAGGCCGACATACTATCAACATTCAAATACGTAGAAGAAGTTTTAGGAGATAAATACATTTAAAAAATAAGATAACTTATGGCAAAACAAGCAGCGATAGAACAAGACGGAACAATAGTAGAGGCACTGTCTAATGCTATGTTCAGGGTTGAGTTAGAGAATGGACACGAAATAACAGCCCATATCTCAGGCAAGATGCGCATGCATTATATAAGAATACTACCTGGCGACAAAGTAAGAGTAGAAATGTCACCTTATGACTTGTCAAAAGGACGTATAGCGTTTAGATATAAATAAAAAAACTAAATAAAAATGAAAGTAAGAGCATCATTAAAAAAGCGCACACCGGAGTGTAAAATAGTTAGACGCAACGGAAAGTTGTATGTAATTAACAAGAAAAATCCAAAGTATAAACAACGTCAAGGATAATTTTATTATCTTTGCAAAATATTTATCAGTAATTAATATATGGCAGTAAGAATTGTCGGTGTTGACCTACCGCAAAATAAAAGAGGTGAAATCGCTTTGACCTACATATTCGGTATCGGTCGAAGTGCGTCAAAAACCATCTTAGAGAAAGCTGGAATTGACAAAAACATTAAAGTAAAAGATTGGACAGACGACCAAGCAGCAAAAGTTCGTGAGATCATCGGAGCAGAGTACAAAGTAGAGGGAGATCTTCGTACAGAAGTACAACTCAACATCAAACGATTAATGGATATTGGTTGTTATCGTGGTGTACGTCACCGTAATGGACTTCCCGTTCGTGGACAAAGTACAAAAAACAATGCCCGCACACGTAAGGGTAAAAAGAAAACCGTTGCAAATAAGAAAAAAGCTACTAAATAATAAGTAAGTATGGCAAAAAAAACAGTCGCAGTAAAGAAGAGAAAAGTACATGTAGGCGTTGTGGGACAAGCTCACATCCACTCTTCATTTAACAACATCATCGTCTCAATCGCCAACGAAGACGGACAAGTTATCTCTTGGTCTTCAGCAGGTAAAATGGGATTTAGAGGATCAAAGAAAAATACTCCTTATGCAGCACAAATGGCAGCACAAGACTGCGGAAAAGTTGCATTTGATTTAGGTCTACGTAAAGTAAAAGCATACGTTAAAGGCCCGGGTAATGGTCGTGAATCAGCAATCCGTACAATTGCACAATTAGGCATTGACGTAATAGAGATTATAGACGTTACTCCATTGCCACACAATGGATGTCGTCCTCCAAAAAGAAGAAGAGTATAAGAGTATTATTAACATTAACAGTTTTTTTGAGCCACCATCACAAGATGAAATAAAGATTGCCTTTTATAATCCTCTCGCAATCGCGGCTGCATCTTAATGGACAAGATCAAGAAAACAAAAATTAAACAAGTTAAAAATGGCAAGATATACAGGACCTAAATCAAGAATTGCACGTAAATTCGGAGAGGCAATTTTTGGAGCAGATAAAGTGTTGTCAAAGAAGAACTATCCTCCTGGACAACACGGACAAAACAAAAGAAGAAAAACATCTGAGTACGGAACACAACTTGCAGAGAAGCAAAAAGCAAAATACACTTACGGAGTATTAGAGCGTCAGTTCCGCATACTATTTGAGAAAGCATCACGCACAAAAGGTATTACAGGTGAGGTATTACTACAACTATTGGAGTCACGTCTTGACAACGTAGTATATCGCTTAGGTATAGCACCAACACGTGCAGCTGCTCGTCAATTAGTATCACACCGTCACATTGTTGTTGATGGAAAAGTAGTAAACATTCCTTCATACCAATTGAAACCCGGTCAAGTAGTAGGAGTACGTGAGAAATCAAAATCATTGGAGAATATCACAGACTCACTTGCAGGATTCAATCACAGCAAATATCCTTGGATTGAGTGGGATGAAGCAACAAAAAGCGGAAAATATCTACACATTCCAGAAAGAGCAGATATTCCTGAGAATATCAAAGAGCAATTAATCGTTGAGTTGTACTCTAAACAATAATAAGAATTATGGCGATATTAGCATTTCAAAAACCCGAAGAGGTAGTCATGGTAGAGGCTACACAGTTCTTTGGAAAATTCGAATTCCGTCCTTTGGAGCCTGGCTACGGTGTTACAGTAGGCAATGCGTTACGCCGTATTCTCCTCTCTTCATTAGAGGGATTTGCAATTACCTCAATACGTATTGAGGGAGTTGATCACGAGTTTGCTACCATACCCGGAGTATTAGAAGACGTATCAAACATTATCTTGAACTTAAAGAAAGTACGTCTAAAAAGAATTGTTGAAGATGTAGAGACAGAGAAAGTTTCTCTAACATGTTCAGGATCTGAATTTAAAGCCGGAGATATAAGCAAAGCACTATCAAGCTTTGAGGTATTGAACCCTGAGTTGGTAATATGTCACCTTGATTCAAGTGCAAAATTCAACATTGAGTTGAACATTAACAAAGGACGTGGATATGTACCCGCTGAGGAGAACGCACAACCCACAGATGCTGTTGATGTAATAGCAATAGACTCAATTTACACACCAATCGTAAATGTAAAATACTACTACGATCCATATCGTGTAGAGCAAAAAACTGACTACGAGAAGTTGACAATTGAGGTAACAACCGATGGATCAATTCACCCAAAAGATGCTTTAAAAGAGGCAGCAAAAATATTGATGTATCACTTTATGATGTTCTCTGATGAGAAGATAACATTAGAGTCGTCAGACGGTGATGGCAATGAAGAATTTGATGAAGAGGTATTACATATGCGTCAATTGTTGAAGAGCCGTTTAACTGACATGGATCTTTCAGTTCGTGCATTAAACTGCTTGAAATCAGCCGATGTTGAAACATTAGCAGAGTTGGTAGTATTCAACAAAAACGATCTATTGAAATTCCGAAACTTCGGTAAAAAATCACTAAACGAGTTAGATGACCTTTTGGCAGGATTGAACCTATCTTTCGGAATGGACATCTCTAAATATAAATTAGATAAAGAATAACAACGATGAGACATAATAAAAAATTCAACCACTTGAGCAGAACAGCTTCACACAGAGCAGCCATGTTGTCAAACATGACTTGTTCATTGATAATGCACAAGCGTATATTCACAACTTTAGCAAAAGCAAAAGCATTAAGAGTATATGCTGAGCCTATCATCAACAAGGCAAAAGAAGACACAACAGCATCTCGCCGTGTAGTATTTAGCTATTTGCAAGACAAAAAAGCAGTAAAAGAGCTTTTCGGAGATATAGCAACTAAAATTGCAGAGCGTAACGGAGGATACACTCGTATCATCAAAACAGGAACACGTCTTGGAGACGGAGCAAAAACTTGTTTTATTGAGTTAGTAGATTACAACGAGAATATGCTTAAAGAGAAAACAGCTAAAAAAGCAACTCGTACACGTCGCTCAAAAAAAGCAGCAGCACCAGTTGCTGAGGCTCCAGTTGCAGAGGCACCAGTTGCTGAAACTCCAGCAGCAGAGTAATATAGAATCTAAACAATCTATATAGAGAAAAGAGAACGATTTAATCGTTCTCTTTTTCTTTTTAATAGATAATGATTAAAAGAGTTGTTCTAAATTACACTACATCTTTCATATCCATTGTGACGAGTATAAATAATGCCTTGTCCTATACTCTCCATAAAATTTACAAACTTTTGTTGTAAGTAGTGGAGATACTAAAGTATCCTCACAACCTTAACCCCTGCGTGGTGTTTTTGTTTTGCGAGGTATTCACTTAGAGGAAGAGGGTCGGTGATGACCTCCTTTTTTGCTGAAGAGGCGTGTAGAAGATGAATTTTGCCCTCAACAAATGTGGCAAAACCAACGTGCGATATATCCAACCCTTTAATATCTGTTACGATAGCAATAATATCGCCCTCTTTAACGCTCTCTTTTGTCAGTAGAGCAACTTTCTCTTTGGGTATATAAGAGAATGGCTGAGCAGATAAAAACGCTTCAGTGGTCTTTATTTCGCTTAGGATAGTGTCCGAAGTGATGCCTTTGTACCTGTCGGCATTAAGGCTCATAAAATTTATTGAGCGTTGCTCTGTTTCAATTAGGGTGTCAGGTAAAATCTCCTCAACAATACCCATTGTTTGGTTATTATATATCCACTCGCTGAAGTAGTGCAAACGGCTCTCATAACCATTGCACTTGCCATTGCGGTAGCGAATTATCTCCAACTCTTTTACAAATTGCTTATAATCGGTTACTCCCTTGTTTATGCAACGAGTAAGAGTGGTAACCGTCTCAACAAAGGTGGTGCAGTCGAGCGAGTCAAACCTCACAACAATACCCTCTGTTTGCTCTCTATCCAAAGTCCCCCCTTGATAAGGGGTTGCCAAAAATATTTTTGCAACTTCTGTTGTGCTTACTGGCTTAGAGTCAAACGTGTGGGTTAATATCTCCTCACACTTTACAGAGTCTTTTGCGGTATAATAAACAATATTCTCACTCTCTACTGCGTTTCTGCAAGAGAGTGAGAATAATAGTAGAGATATTAGTATAAGGGATTTCATAATTTATGAAATTAGTAATTATTTCTAACAACTAACAAAGTTGCTAGTAAGCGAATACAATGATAAACATGTTTAATCATTGTTGCGCGTGAGCAAGTTCAACAAGCAAATGCTTGTTAACTAACAACTAAGAACGGTCCTCCTCAATAAACTTCAATAGGCGTTCAACAGCCTCATCTTCGGGGATGTTCTTCTCAATACAAACTTTTCCCTTATATAGGCTTATCTTGCCACGAGCTGCACCAACATAGCCATAGTCGGCATCTGCCATCTCGCCGGGACCATTAACAATACAGCCCATAATACCAATCTTCAATCCCACAAGATGAGCTGTAGCCTCTTTAATACGGGCAACTGTTTTTTGTAAATCAAATTGAGTTCTGCCACAACCCGGACATGAGATATACTCGGTTTTGGTTGTTCTTAACCTTGCGGCTTGAAGTGCCGAGAATGAAATGGTAGTTATAGTGTTGTTATCAATGCAACCATTGTTTACAATCATCACGCCATTCCCAACTCCATCAAGAAGCAGAGCTCCCAAGTCGGCACCACACTTAATTTGTAGAGCCTCTTTCTCGTTCTCTGCATATTGCAACATCAATACAACAGGGTTATTGCACCCTTTGCGTGTAAGAGTGTGAGCCGTTGCTCTTAACTCGCCCACCATATTTGCGTGGTTGCTGTATGCCATTACAATAACACTCTTATGACTTGCAATAAAGGCAATAACACTATCGGTTAGTTGTGGGTAGTGTAGTTTTAAAATAAGAGGTTCAGAGTAGTTTTCGTAATGCTCAATATCTTCAACCCCAATAACTTTGATTGAGATATTCTCTCCAACACATAAACTCTCTTTTAAAATGTAGTCGGGTTTAAGAGTGCCGGTAAGCGAACAATCTCCGTTGCAGATAACAATAGGAGCATTATCTCCGCCTACGTTGGCAACTGAAAACGATGGTCTGCGTTCCATATTCAGGTATGAGTACCCTTCGTAAGGAGTGGCAATAATCTCTTTGTGCCCCTCTCGCTCCTGAACGTAGTTTACCAATTGCGATGCAACAGGAACTTCGTTTTGTGGAGGCTCACTGAGTGAAACTCTAATAGTGTCTCCAATGCCATCGCAAAGCAAAGCACCAATACCCACAGCCGATTTAATACGACCATCCTCGCCATCGCCTGCCTCGGTAACCCCAAGATGAAGAGGGTAGTTCATACCTTCACGCTCCATGGCGTCAATAAGCAACCTTACCGATTTTACCATTACAACGGTGTTTGATGCTTTTATTGAGAGAGCCACATTGTTGAAGTTTTCACGTTTACAAACACGAAGGAACTCCATGCACGACTCGGCAATACCCTCTGGGGTGTCGCCATATCGGCTCATAATTCTATCCGACAACGAGCCATGATTAACACCAATCCTCAAAGCGGTGTTATGCTCTTTGCAAATATCAAGCAGTTGAATAAACCTCTCTTCAAGACGCTTAATCTCCTCTCTGTAACTCTCATCGGTATATTCAATAATTTTGAACACTCTTGCACTATCGGTAAAATTACCGGGGTTGATTCTTATCTTATCGGTGATCTTAGCGGCGGCATCAGCCACGTTAGGGTTAAAATGAATATCCGCAATAAGGGGTGTGGTGTTGCCTTTTGCTCTTAATGTTTTACGTATAACGGCAAGAGCATCAACCTCCAATACACCTTGAGTGGTTAAACGAACATAGTCGGCACCTGCATCGGCAATCTCCAGAACCTGTTTCACACTCGCCTCAACATCGCGAGTAGAGGTGTCGGTCATCGATTGAATTCGTATGGGGTTATCTCCACCCAAAGGAATACCCCCAATGTTTGTTACCGAACTAACCCTTCTGCGGTAGTTAAAAATATCCATTTTCTATTATTAGTTTGTTTTGTATTTATACTCTATTTTAGCAAGTTCCTCGTTAGCCTTTACAATTTTTTGAGCCAACGCTGCTTTATAGGTTTTAAATTTAGATGCAATATTCTCATCGCTTAGCGAGAGCATCTGTATTGCTAAAATTGCAGCATTCAAAGCCCCGTTTATTCCTACGGTTGCAACAGGTATTCCCGGAGGCATTTGCACAATGGCAAGAAGAGCATCCATACCATCAAGAGTTGAGTTGATGGGAACACCAATAACGGGTAGTGGAGTGCTTGCTGCAATAACACCAGGAAGATGTGCTGCCATACCTGCGGCAGCAATAATAACTTTAATACCACGCCCTTCAGCGTTTTTTGCAAACTCTTCAACTTCAACGGGAGTGCGGTGAGCCGATAGAGCATTCATCTCAAAAGGTATTTCAAACTCGTCAAGCAATTTAGCCGCTTTCTCCATAATGGGCAAATCAGATGTACTGCCCATGATAATACTGACAATAGGTTTCATATCTTATAATATAGTTTAAAATAATATTTTCGTAAAAACAGCACCGGAGTAACTCCAGAAAAAGCCGAGTATGGCACCGATAATAACCTCTCTCGGAGTATGATCTTTTAGATATACTCTTGCACTTCCCAGAATACCCCCTAATAAAATTATAAGGCAAATAATCTCCAAAGAAACAAAACTTTGAAACTTTGCAATTATAAACATTGCTCCAATCAATACTCCATACATGGTTGTGTGGAACGATATATTATATTTTTTATTAAACAGGAATAGTGTAATTATTGCCAATACTGCACTAATTAAAAAACTAATTCTCCATACAGGAATACCTCTACTTAAAAGATAATATGCCAATGTAAAATTACCAATCCCAAAAGCCATATATAAAGGGCCTCTTTCACTGCTTTTATCGTTAAGATTTACTCTATTTATTCTTGATACAAGAAAGGGTATAAGTGTTGTGAATAGTGCAACAACTCCTAACAATACTCCAAAAGAGTAGAGCGAAACAGTGCTGAAATATGCCGAGAGAAAGATAAGGGCATATAAGTATATGAATATAAAATATGGAGATAATAGACCCGAAATAAATTTGGATAATACTCTTAACATAAACAACTACAACTCCTTTCTTAGTCTTGCAATAGGGATATTATTCTGTTCTCTGTATTTGGCAACAGTACGTCTTGCAATTTTGTATCCCTTTTCGCAAAGGATAGCGCAAATTTCATTATCAGACAGTGGTTGTTTTTTATCTTCGTTCTCAATAATATCTACCAGAATTTTCTTAACCTCTTTTGAAGATACTTCTTCGCCATCATTGGTTTGCAAACTCTCCGAGAAGAGATGTTTAAGAGAATATACTCCATATCGGGTTTGCATATATTTTCCGTTAAGTACGCGCGAAACGGTAGAGATGTCGTAATTGGTAACCTCCGCAATATCCTTCAGAATCATAGGACGGAGGTCGCGATCATCGCCCGTGATAAGGAAATCTTTTTGTATCGACAGAATAACCGCCATAATATTCGACAAAGTAATTTGTCTCTGTTTTACCGACTCTATGAACCATTGGGCTGAATCTAATTTCTGCCTTACAAACAAAAGAGTCTCTCTTGTCTCTTTAGTCTGGTTTGCCTTATTGCTGGTGTAATCTTTATACATATCAATATATTTCTGATTAACTCTCAGCTCAGGAATATTACAATCGTTTAATGAGAATGTAACTTCGCCGTTGTTCTCCTCAATAAATATATCGGGGCTTATTTGGTTATAAGTATCGCCAAACGATGAGTTCCAAGTATTTCCGGGACGAGGATTGAGTTGGGTAAGAGTTTTTATAACTTTTTTAAGTAGCTCTTTGTCCAGCCCAAGAGCCTTGCCAATTCTGTCGTAGTGTTTTTTGCTAAAGTCGTCAAAATGGTTTGTTATGATCTCTTTGGCTATAATTACATTCTCTTCGCTGCTCTCAAGTCTGTTGAGTTGAAGCATAAGACACTCCTGAAGGGATGTTGCCGCAACACCGGCAGGATCAAACTCTTTTATCTTGTCAAGAACTTTCTCAATGGTATAAACATCAATATCAAGACCTGCCTGAAAAATCAAATCATCTGAGATCATTTGTAAAGGTCTTCTCAGATAACCGTCATCATCAATATTGCCTATAATATACTCGGCAATCTTCTCTTCAATATCTGACAGTTCAAGAAATGCAAGTTGATCAAACAGATGCCCTTGAATAGAACTATCGCTAAGAAAAGGAATATCTCCTTTGTAGCCCTCGCTATGATCGTTTTCGTATTGTGAGATTTTATAATCAGGAATGTCGTCCTCTGAGAAGTAGTCGCCTAACGAAATATCCTCATTGCTTCCGTCTTCATCATTTGTGGCAATATCTTCTTTCGATGGAGAATCATCCTCCCCATCGTTTCTTTTAATAACCTCGTCAAGAGCAGGGTTATCAATAATCTCTTGTTTAATTCTCTCCTCCAGTTCCAAATTATTAAGTTCCATAAGGCGAATAAATTGAACCTGTTGGGGAGCAAGACGTTGTTGAAGCCTTAACTCTAACTGCTGTTTTAATGCCATAAAAACTACAATAGAAATTATAGTGCGAAGTTAATATATAAAACTGCTTCCACCAAGAAACTCCCTTGCCAAAGATGTTGGAGGAATCTCTTTTTCTGGAGTAGGTATAAACATACTTAGGAAATTTAGCAGACGTTTGGCCTCGTTGTACTCTTTTTGGTTTTTGCCCACTTGAGCAAGAATGGGAATAGCCTCTCGGCAAATCACCGAAAGTTCGTAAAGTAACGAGGTGTTAAACATTGCATCGGCATTCTCTTGATATGGGAAGATCCACTTCTCTTCGCCACATCTAACGCTTGGCCAACGAGCAATGGTGCCTTGAGCCGAAGTGCCACGATATTTGGCATCGCGAATAATTCTGCGCAACAGACGGTTGTCTGTTGTAGGTATTCTGTTGTGGTCGTCAATTGAAATGGATGTTAATGCCGAAACGTAAACTCTATATTTCAATCTATCATCAATTTGAGCGGTAAGTTGAGGATTTAGAGCGTGAATACCCTCTAATATCAAAATGCTTTGAGGAGTAAGTTTTAGTCTTTTACCGGTATAACTTCTTGTGCCGGTCTCAAAGTTGTAGGTTGGAATATCAATCTCCTTGCCGTCAAGTAAATCGTTAAGGTCTCTATTGAACGCCTCAAGGTCAAGAGCATAGAGCGACTCATAATCATAATCGCCACTCTCATCGCGAGGTGTATCTTTTCTGTCAACAAAGTAATCATCTAACGAGATAGCCACAGGGAGTAGCAGGTTTGTTAAGAGTTGTACCGACAACCTCTTTGAGAAGGTTGTCTTACCCGATGATGAAGGTCCTGCAATAAGAACAACCCTACCGCTGCCGTTAAGTTTAAATCTCTCGGCAATATCATCGGCAATATGGGCAATCTGTTTCTCGTGCAATGCCTCCATAACCTTTATAAGAGTGGGGGCGTGTCCCGAAGCGATAGCCTCATTCAAATCTCCTACGTTGCTCAATTGTGCAATATTATTAAATCTGTATTGCTCCTCAAAGGCGGCAAGAAGTTTATCTTGTCGCGAAATCTCGTTTAGTTCATTGGGATTTGCTTTTGATGGCGGAACAAGAAGGTATCCGTAACTATACTTGACAAAGTCAAAAACAGGAACGTATCCTGTTGAGGGTGTAAGTTCGTATGGGTAGGTGTCAATAACATTATCCAATTTATAATATACTGTATATGGGGCAGAGATATATGATAGAAGTTTTATCTTATCTGTCATACCGGCATCTTTAAATTTCTGTAATACCTCTTTTGTAGGCTCTTCAAATCTGCCGATAGGCATATCCTTAGAAACAATCTCACGCATACGCTCATTAATCATCATAAGAGTGTTCTCGCCACATTTCTCTGATAAGCGACAGAACAACCCTTTTGAAATTGAGTGTTCAATATCGAGTTTTGCATTAGGCATAACATCGTGGACTGCTTTGTATAGAATAAAGCAAAGGGTATGGATATATACTCTCTCGCCATGAGGAGAGGTATAGTCAAAGAACTCAATATCTTTAGGTTTGTATACTCTAAAGTTTAAACTCTGTGTTCGGTTATTTACCAAAGCGCCCATAATACGAGAATTCAACACAATCCCCGACTTGTTGAATATCTCCAACACTGAAGAACCCTTCTCAACTTCAATCTCTTTTCCGTTATTAACACAGAAAATTTTAATAGTGTCGTTCATCATAAATCTATTTTTTATGACAAAACTGTTAAAAGTTTTGCCTAATTGTATTTTTATTTTAATTTTGTGTCGGTAAAATGCCTAACTGTTTTTGCATTTGTGATGCTAAAATAAGAAAATTATTATAAAAATCAAATAGTAAATGGAATATTCATTTTTTGACTTTCTGCAACTAATAGGTTCATTAGGTCTGTTTTTGTACGGAATGAAGATGATGAGTGAGGGGTTGCAAAAAATTGCAGGTGACCGTATGCGTTCAATCCTCTCGGCAATGACCTCAAATCGCTTCATGGGGGTTTTTACAGGATTGTTGATTACAGCACTAATCCAATCTTCATCGGCAACCACAGTAATGGTTGTAAGTTTTGTAAATGCAGGACTCCTCTCGTTGGTGCAATCAATCTCAGTTATTATGGGTGCCAACATTGGAACAACACTTACAGCATGGATAATCTCGTTCTTTGGATTTGCCGTTGATATTAGTGTTTTTGCAATACCATTAATTGGTTTGGCAATTCCATTCTTCTTCTCAAGTAAGAGTAACAGACGCTCAATTGGAGAGTTGATTCTTGGATTCTCATTCCTGTTTATGGGACTATCTTACTTGAAAAACTCAGTGCCTGACATTCAAAGCAGTCCTGAGATTCTGGCATTCTTGCAAAACTATTCCGATATGGGATATTGGTCAGTACTGATATTCTTCTTTGCAGGAGCAATAATAACTCTTATAGTGCAGTCGTCAAGTGCAACTGTGGCCATCACTTTAATTATGTGCAGTAAAGGCTGGATTCCTTTTGAGTTGGCTGCCGCAATGGTGTTGGGTGAAAACATTGGTACTACAATTACTGCAAATATTGCCGCTATATCGGGTAATGTTCAAGCAAAACGAGCTGCATTCTCACACTTTATATTTAATACTTTTGGTGTGGTTTGGATGCTTATAGTATTCTTCCCCTTTGTTAGGATGGTAAATTCGTTAGCCACAGGTATGACTGGTTATTCTCCAAATGAGTTGCAACCATTCATTCATGCCCACCCTGAACTTATTTCGGCTGCAGGAGATGATTCTCCTCTTTCAGAAGCCTATATGACGTATCAAACATCGGTATCATACGGATTATCTCTATTCCACACCATTTACAATATCATTAACGTAGGTATAATGATTTGGTTTGTGAAGGTATATGAGAAGATTGTATGTGCTGTAATAAAACAGAAAAAGAACGGAGAGGAGGAGGAGTTCCAGCTCAAATATATCTCAGCAGGTATGTTGTCAACATCTGAGTTGTCGCTATTACAGGCAAAGAAAGAGATTGAACTTTATAGCGTAAGAACAACTCGTATGTACGGAATGGCTCGTGACCTGTTGTCGGAGAAACCCGATAGTGAAGCATTCAATAAACTATTTAGCCGTATCCAAAAATATGAGCAGATCAGCGATAATATGGAGTTGGAGATTGCTCGTTATCTAAACAATGTTTCTGACGGACGTTTGAGTTTTGATGGTAAGATGAAGGTAAATGCTATGATGACTGAAACTACCGAGATTGAGAGCATTGGTGATAGTTGTTATAGTATTGCACGTGCTATTCAACGTAAAAACAATGAGAATATAGTGTTTAACGAATACATTACTGAACGTATAACTAATATGTTTACATTGGTATGTAATGCTCTTGAGAATATGAATACCATTCTCTCAAAAACAGATATAAGTGATGTTGATATAAACAAAACTTACAATATTGAGATGGAGATAAACAACTATCGCAATATGCTACGTAATGCAAATATGGAGAATATTAACAATAAGGTATATGAGTATCGAGCAGGAATTCACTTTATGGATATTATATTGGAGTGTGAGAAACTTGCCGACTATGTTGTTAATGTTATTGATGCAGTACGCGAGAAACGTTCTATAAAACAATAGACCGGTTTTAGCCGTTAGATAAAACAAGAGGTTGCATTTGCAACCTCTTGTTTTTTTATTAGTCTAATTAGTCCTATTAGACAAATTAGCTCTATTAGTTTAATTAGCTCTATTGGGCTAATAACTGAAAACTAATTAACAATTACTTTTAGTTTTGAGTATGCTCGTTCTGCTTTTGCAAGAGCCTTTTCTACTGTCTCGTCAAGAGCAAGGATTACTCCAAAACGGCGGTGTCCTTTAACCTCTTGTTTCCCGAATATTCTGATTTGAACGTCTGGCTCAGCGAGTACCTCTTCTAAGTTGTCAAATACAACGTCTGTTGAGTTACCCTCAACAACTATTGCTTTTGATGCTGATGCTCCGTAGAAACGGATGCCCGGGATGGGTAATCCAAGAATTGCACGTGCGTGAAGTGAGAACTCCGACATATCTTGCGAAATCATTGTTACCATACCTGTGTCGTGTGGGCGAGGTGATACTTCGCTAAACAATACTTCATCTCCTTTGATAAACAACTCTACTCCAAAGATTCCTCTGCCTCCAAGTGCGGCAGTAACTTTACCTGCTATATCTTTTGCAGCCTCAATTGCTTTGTCGCTCATTGGTTGTGGTTGCCAACTCTCGCGATAGTCTCCACTAACTTGGTGGTGTCCGATTGGATTTAGGAATGTTGTTCCTCCTACGTGGCGAACAGTGAGTAGTGTAATCTCATAGTCAAACTCAACAAATCCCTCAACAATAACGCGTCCTGCTCCTGCACGACCACCCTCTTGTGCCTCTTTCCAAGCTGGTTCAATATCTGCCTCGCATTTGATGGTGCTTTGTCCGTGTCCCGATGAACTCATAATAGGTTTAACAACACAAGGGATTCCAATCTCCTTTATGGCTGCCTCATACTCCTCTTTTGTTCCTGCAAAACGATAAGGAGAGGTCTTTATTCCCAACTCTTCGGCTGCAAGACGTCTAATACCCTCTCTGTTCATTGTTAGTAGAGTGGCATTGGCTGTGGGTATAACATTGTAACCCTCTTTCTCCAACTCAACAAGAGTAGATGTGGCAATGGCCTCAACTTCGGGGATAATAAAATCGGGTTTCTCTTTTTCGATTATCTCACGAAGTTTTGCTCCGTCTAACATTGAGAGTGTGTAAGAGCGATGTGCAATTTGCATAGCAGGAGCATTGTCGTAGCGGTCTAAAGCAACCACTTCAACTCCATAGCGTTGCAACTCTATTGCAACCTCTTTGCCTAATTCTCCTGAACCGCAGAGAAGAGCCTTGCACCCTTTCTCTGAAAAAATAGTTCCTAATTTAGCCATAATGTAAATTTATTAAATAAAGTTTATATTGTATTTAATTATTTATCTTGGAATCTTTAATACTTGCCCAACACGAATAAGATTTGAGTTAAGTCCGTTTGCGCTCTTTAGCTTTGATACGCTAACTCCATATCTCGAAGCAATAGAGCCTAACGTGTCGCCCGATTTAACCTTGTGCGATTTTGCAGTGCTTGTTCCGCTTGATGAATAACTCATTCCTGCACCGGGTACTTTAATGCTCTTTCCTGCACGAATATTGCTATTTTTTAATCCGTTCAACTCTTTAAGTTTGCTGACTGTTGTGTGGTATTTGCGTGCAATGGTTGAGAGTGACTCCCCGTTACGAATCTTATGATAACCATACTCTAACTTTGCCGGTTCAATTGTTTTTTGTCTTGCAAAATACTCTTGACGGTATTTGCTTATTGAGTCTTGCGAGTTTATATATGCGTATGTTAATTGAATGGGAAGCCTTAAATGGTATGGCTTTATATTGCCGGGAATAATATCGTTGCGATATTGAGGATTGAGTTCCCGCAACATCTCAATAGGGGTGTTTAATACCGCAGATATCTGTTGCAGGTTAATCCTCTCGTTTATAATAATTGTGTCGGTTGCCAATGGTATTTCGGCAGCAACAGGGCAGATATTATGCTCCTCGTAGTAGTTCATAATATAGTTGGCTGCAATGAATGCCGGAACATAGCCTCTTGTCTCGCGTGGCAGATGATGATATATTCCCCAAAAGTCGCGTTTGCCTCCTGAGCGAACAATTGCCTTATTTACATTTCCCGGTCCGCAGTTGTAGGCTGCAATGGCAAGACTCCAGTCGTTGTAAATATTGTATAGCTCTTTTAAATATTTAACTGCTGCTTCTGATGATTTTATTGGCGAGCGTCTCTCATCAACCAATGAGTTTACCTCTAACCCCAATGATTTAGCGGTCTTAGGCATTATTTGCCATAGTCCTGCCGCTCCAACACGTGATACGGCATTTGGTCGTAGTGCCGACTCTATAACTGGCATATATTTTAGTTCAAGAGGTAGCTCTTCTTTCTCTAATGCCTCTTCAAAAATAGGGAAGTAGTAATTGCCAAAGCCTAACATCGACTCTACAAGTTTTCTCCTATTTTCGGCATATAACGAGATGTACTGCTTTACAATACTGTTATATGGCATATCAATGAGGGTGGGTAGTTTTGATAGTCGGTCAATATATACCGAGTCGGGGAAATCGACATTCTGAGAACTTGTTATGCAAGAACTGTCAATGTTGGTAAATTTCTGTAAGTACCAATTTGAAAGAATAGAGTCATTTTCGCTCTCAAGACTCTCGATGATAACCAAGTTGTTGTCACTTATGGTATCTTTCAGTGTTACCACACTTAATGAATCAACACTCAACGAATCAATACTTTGTGCAAGTGCCGAGTTGAGCATTGTTGAAATAAATATTAATGTGATGAATATTATTTTTCTCATACTATATAGTTAAAAAACAAGTGAACATTGAAACCCTAAAACTGCTGGAGTTTTAACCGTAGGCTCCAAAACAGCAGGGGAGAGTTTCATCGACACATCGGGCGAAATATCAAAGGTATATAGCTGGGCATCAACATAAGCGTCAATCATTGCAAGACCATACACCGCCAACATACCTACAATACATAAATCCCTATTTCTTCTGTAAAAATCTTTCTTATTTTTTAGCGAGTTGCGAATCCAGTCTATATTGTTCTCAATCCACTCTTTGTTATCTCTGTAAGAGTAGGGTAGAAAATTTATATAACTATTGGCGTTGGGATCGTTGCTATAAGCATCGCGGTAGGCGTTAGAGTAGTCGGTGTAGTATCTGTTGTTAAACGATATACCGTAAGCCAATCCCATAAAACCTCCAATAACGATGGGTAGTTTCCAATACTTCCTATTATATATCTGTCCTGCTCCCGGCATTAAGGCTGAGTACCATACTGCCTTTGTGGGGTTTGGAATGAATACTTTGCTTGAGTCAACTGCAATTACTTCAATATCAGAGGTGTCAACCTCCATGATAATGTCGTTTGCATCCAAAAACAGAGTGTCGTTCTCAATTGAGGGACCTTTGATAAACTCTAACCCTTTGTCACTCTCCTGAGCATACGTATTACACACAAAAAGCATCAGCAACATTATGGTTGCAGTTGGAAACACTCTTTTTATGTTAATACTCTTAAACACTTCTAATGGTAAATGATTTAACTCTCGCTTACAATTTTACTGAGTAACTCTTTGATTCTCTCAAACTCCTTTTCATCTTTAAATGGGATTGAGATTTTTCCTTTGCCTGAGTCGTCGCAAACAATCTTAACCCGAGTTTTAAAGATAGAGATAAGCTCTCTTTTGTATGCGTCATACTCTGAGTTGTTCTTCTTTGCAGGTTTTGAAATTACCTCTTTTTCAGATGTAATCTCTTTTGCTCTCTCCTCAACCTTTCTGACCGAGTAACCATTAAGTTTTATCTCCTCATAGAGTTTGAGTTGAAGCGAAGCGTTATCAACCGCAAGTAAGGCACGAGCGTGCCCCATATCAATAACCTTGTTCTTCAATCCCAATTGAATTTCGGCAGGGAGTTTTAGCAGTCGTAAGTAGTTTGCTATTGTTGTCCTCTTCTTTCCAATCCTCTCGCTCAGTTTCTCTTGGGTAAGATTGTATTGCTCAATAAGTTTTTGGAAGGTTAGAGCAATCTCCACCGCATTTAAATCCTCGCGTTGTATGTTCTCAATAAGAGCCATCTCCATAACGGTCTCATCCTCAACGGTGCGAACGTATGCAGGCATACTCTTCAGCCCTGCAAGTTTGGCGGCACGATACCTGCGCTCTCCGGCAATAATCTGGTATGAATCATTGCCCATTTTGCGTAGCGATATAGGTTGTATAATACCCAACTCCTTAATTGAGGTTGCAAGTTCGTTGAGTGCCTCCTCATCAAACTCGGTACGAGGTTGGTCGGGGTTTGGTTTTATAAGGTCAATGTTAATCTCGTTGATTGATGAAGAGCCGGATGTCTTAATCTCATCCATTGTGATAAGAGCATCCAATCCTCTTCCGAGTGCATTACGTTTTATCATAACAATCGTATATTATTCTTTGTCAATAATCTCTTTGGCAAGTTGCATATAGTTTAATGCTCCACGCGAATCAGGATCGTAAAGCAAAACAGGCAATCCGTGACTTGGAGCCTCGCTTAATCTGATGTTGCGTTGAATGGCTGTCTTAAATACCATATCGCCAAAGTGTTGTTTTAGTTCATCAAAAATTTGATTAGCCAAGCGGAGGCGAGAGTCGTACATAGTCAATAAGAATCCCTCTACCTCTAACTGAGGATTAAGTTTTGATTTAATAATCTTAATCGTATTCAAAAGTTTGCTGATACCTTCAAGTGCAAAATACTCTGCCTGTACAGGAATTATAACACTATCGGCTGCGGTGAGCGAGTTGACGGTTATAAGTCCCAACGAGGGAGAACAGTCAATCAAGATGTAGTCATAATCATCTTTGACTTCGGTAAGCTGTTTCTCGAGCATACGCTCGCGATTCTCCATATTCAAGAGCTCCAACTCAGCACCAACAAGGTCGATGCGAGAAGGGATAACGTGCATATTCCTGACACAACTCTCCAGAATGGCATCCGAAGCATCTTGAGTTCCAATTAAACATTCGTATGTTGATATTTCACACTCCTTTGCGTTGATACCCACTCCCGAAGTTGCATTTGCTTGTGGGTCGGCATCAATCATTAATACTCGTTTATCAAGTGCGGCAAGCGAAGTTGCCAAATTTATAGAGGTGGTGGTCTTTCCAACTCCTCCCTTTTGATTTGCTATTGCAATTATTTTTCCCATAGTTCGGTTATTACGATTTACAAAATAAGCAAATTTTATCAAAACCTGCCATCTCAAATTTGAATAATCTGCCTAAATTGTTGATAAGTTTTTAAATACAGCGGTAAATAGGTCTTAAAATAGGAGTTTTTAACAATATAGAGGGCAAAAAATAGCATATAAACATCAATGAAAACCTCCCAATTGGTACTAAAAAAAATAATGGGATATGAAAACTAAAAACTTTTTATTACCTTTGCAAAACAGAAAATGAAGTTTTGGATTTTAAAATATCCAACAACTAACACTAAAAACTAATAACTTAAAATGTATCGATCCATATTCTTTGTGTATCGTGAATGACAAAGGCACCATATAAGTCATACACGAGTTTTTTATAAGTCTGGTCAATTAAACCCAAATTTGACATAGATGATTGTTTAATTTAAATTTAAATTTATGGGTCTGATTTTTTTATATCTATTTGGTGCATTATCAATATCATTTCTTTGTTCAATATTAGAGGCAGTTTTGTTGTCAACTCCTATGTCGTATATATCAATGAAAGAGGAGGAGGGAAGCAAAACAGCAAAACTTCTTAAAAAGTATAAAACCGAAATTGACGGTCCGGTAGCCGCCATTCTCTCATTAAACACAATAGCCCACACAATAGGTGCGGCAGGTGTAGGTGCCGAAGCAGGAAAGGTGTTTGGTGAAGAGTATTTTGGTGTAATATCTGCAATTCTTACAATACTTATTTTGGTATTCTCCGAAATTATACCAAAAACCATTGGTGCAAATAGTTGGAGAGTGTTGGCAATACCAGCAACCAAAATAATTAAAGTGTTGATTGTAATTACATATCCCTTTGTGAAATTATCAGAGTTTATAACAAAAATATTTGATAGAGGCGAACAAACCACTGTTAGTCGCGAGGAGGTATCTGCTATGGTTAACGTTGGTGTAGAGGAGGGAGTATTCCAAGTAAAGGAGAAAAAAATAATCCAAAACTTCATAAAACTCGACAGCGTTTTGGCAGAGGATATTATGACACCCAATCTGGTGGTGGAGAGTGTTCCTGAAACAATGACTGTAAAAGAGTTTTATGCTCTAAAAGATTTGTCGCACTCACGTATTCCTGTGTATAAAGATAATCGCGACTATATAACAGGTTATATATTACGTGCAACCGTATTGGAACGTTTGGCTGAGGATAAGTTTAATATTAAACTCTCTGATATAATGCGTCCAATGCTATCGTTTGGAGAAGAGACCTCAGTGTCGGAGATATGGGAAAAGATGCTTGAGAGTAAAGAACATATCTCAGTAATTACCGATGAATACGGATGTATGCGTGGATTGGTAACAATGGAGGATGTAATTGAGACAATGCTCGGTGTTGAGATTGTTGATGAATATGACAAGACTGAGGATATGCAAGAACTTGCTCGGGAACGTTGGCAAAAGATGAGTCAGCAACGAGCAGCGAAAATAGCAACGAAAACTAAGAAGAAAACTGAATAAAAAAGACTTCCGAGTAATCGGAAGTCTTTTTTACCAATAGAGATAAATTGCTATGAACAAAATAATACGTGAGGCAACAAAACAAGATTCTGACATTATTGCTAAAGTGGTGCTACTTGCCATAGGGGTAGATATAGAGAGGTTATCGGAACATACCTCTCCCTTTAATTATGAGTTGGTTAAAGCATTGGCCGAGCGAGAAGATAGTCAATACTCTTACAAAAACTGCTATGTGTGCGAGGTTGACGGTAAGGTGGCAGGAGCAATATGCAGTTACGATGGTGCAAGACTCTATGAGTTGCGTGAGGCACTCTTTCAGGAACTTGAAAAACGAGGCACTCAACTTGGTAAAAAGATAACTGATGAGTGCGAAAGTGGAGAGTTATATATCGACTCCCTTGCCGTATTTAAAGAGTTCAGAGGGTGTGGTATAGCCAAAGCATTAATTGCAAAGGTAGAGGAGAAATCTCGTGAACTCAACATCTCCATATTAGGACTATTGGTAGATAACGAAAACCCCAATGCTAAAAAACTCTACACCTCATTAGGCTTTACCTCTGTAAACATTCGTGAGTTTCTAGGAATGCCTATGACTCATATGCAAAAAGAGGTGCTGTTTTATGATGACAAATTAAATTAGTATCACAAAAGATGATGCTTACTTCTTCGCTCTTGTTGGTTTATGTCTCAATTAAGGCATATATATAATAGGTACAAATATATCTGTATAATTAATATGTTAAAATCAGCAAACCTAATAGCAAGTATGAGGTGACGATGTGTCATAATTAACAAACTACTGTGTTGTTTTCAATATTAGGGCTCAGTCATGTACTTCTTGTACACTTCTTTCGCCCTAAATTTCAACGCCTTGTATTTTATCAATTCTTACACACCTAAAAGAGACTGGGCCAAAATTTACATTTTGACACAGCCTCTTATTATTCGTAAAATATTAAGTTTATTTTCTCATCAATGTATTTAATATATATATATATTGCAAACTCACAAACTATCCTTTATATTTATTAATCCCCAAAAAATATTTATCGGTTGACAAACTGATAGAGAGCTTCTTTATGAAGGAGATTTCATAAAAAGCACTATACCTTTGCTCCGTAAAACTTACCTGAATAGAGTTATTCTCTCTCATACTTTATTCACTATTAACGAACCTCAATTAACAATAAAATTTTATGTCAAAAATTGAAATTATTAATAATATAAAATCTGAGTTACCCTCTTTAGATAAAATACAAAAAAAGAACATTAAGGGTTTAAAAGAGGCGTGCAATTCATTTATTAAATATAGAGGAGTAATGGATAATGAAGTAGCAGAACTCTATAAAAATTATAATTGGGAGTAGGGGGCAATCTCCTTAATATTAATATCCCTTTTGCTATTGTTTTAAATAACCTATTTTATTAACTTTGCAATGGATAAACCATTGCGAAAATAGGCGGCACCTCGGCATAACTCAAACAAGTTTGGTTCTGATCCCGGTTTGTACTATCTTCGCAGAATAAAGATTTCATTTTTGAATATGATTTATTTTTAAACTAAACGATATGGCAACAGAACCATTTAAGTATCAAGACCCCTTTGAGATGGGTAAGGATAACACTGAGTATTATTTGCTTACAAAAGATTATGTAAGCGTTAAAGAGTTTGGAGACAGAAAAATTGTTTGTGTTGAACCTGAGGGATTGACCGCTTTGGCAAAAGCGGCTATGAGAGACGTTTCGTTTTTGTTACGCAGAGAGCATAACGAGATGGTGGCCAAGATTCTTTCAGACCCCGAAGCAAGCGAGAACGACAAGTATGTAGCATTAACAATGTTGCGTAACGCTGAGGTTGCCGCTAAAGGACAACTTCCAGTTTGCCAAGATACAGGTACTGCCATTGTAATGGGTAAAAAGGGAGAGAACATCTACACTGGAGGTGGCGATGCTGAGGCTCTTTCAAAAGGTATCTATCAAACATATACCGAAGAGAATTTGCGTTACTCACAAAATGCACCTTTGGATATGTACAAAGAGGTAAACACCGGTTGCAACCTTCCTGCTCAAATTGACCTTTACGCTATTGATGGCGATGAGTATAAATTCTTATTTATGGCTAAAGGTGGTGGCTCGGCTAACAAAACTTATCTTTACCAAGAGACTAAGGCATTGCTTAACCCCGACTCATTGGTTAAGTTCTTAGTTGAGAAGATGAAGACTTTGGGTACTGCTGCATGTCCTCCATACCACATTGCTTTTGTTATTGGTGGAACTTCGGCAGAGACTAACCTTAAAACAGTAAAACTTGCATCAGCCAAATATCTTGACACTCTTCCCACTACTGGAAATGAGTTAGGACGTTCGTTCCGCGATGTTGAGTTGGAAAAACAAGTTTTGAAGGCTGCTCAAGAGGCTGGTATTGGTGCTCAATTTGGAGGTAAATATTTTGCTCACGATATCAGAATTATCCGTATGTCTCGCCACGGTGCAAGTTGTCCGGTTGGTTTGGGAGTATCTTGCTCGGCAGACCGCAACATTAAAGCAAAAATCAACAAAGATGGTATCTGGATTGAGAAGATGGATGATCAACCTGGAAATCTTATCCCCGAAGAGTTGCGTCAAGCAGGAGAGGGTGATGCAGTAAAAATCAACCTTAATCGCCCAATGAACGAAGTTCTTGCAGAGTTGAGCAAATACCCTGTTTCTACTCGCCTATCATTGAACGGAACAATCATAGTTGGTAGAGATATTGCACACGCTAAACTTAAAGAGCGTATCGACAACGGCGAAGGTTTGCCTCAATATATCAAAGATCATCCAATCTACTATGCAGGACCTGCTAAAACTCCTAAAGGAATGCCTTCAGGCTCATTTGGACCTACAACAGCAGGCCGTATGGATTCATACGTTGACCTATTCCAAGCAAACGGAGGTTCAATGATTATGATTGCAAAAGGTAACCGTAGCCAACAAGTTACTGACGCTTGTCACAAACATGGCGGATTCTATCTTGGAAGTATTGGTGGACCTGCTGCAATTCTTGCACAAAACAACATTAAGAGCGTTGAGTGCGTAGAGTATCCCGAGTTGGGTATGGAGGCTATCTGGAAAATTGAGGTTGAAGATTTCCCTGCATTCATCCTTGTTGATGATAAAGGCAACGACTTCTTTAAACAGATTAAACCTCTTTGTCTTGGTGGTTGCAAATAAGATAAACCATATATTTTATTTTAATAGGAGTGGAATTTTATTCTACTCCTATTTTTATTCTACTATTCACACGTTCCACAACCACTTGATATTTAAGACATAATAAAATTTAAAGATTTTCTGCGATATTTTTTTCAAAAAAAGTTAGTAAAAAATTTGGTGGATACAAAAAAGAGCATTACCTTTGCATCGCAATTGAGAAACAAACCTCTCAAAAAGGGCGTTTAGCTCAGCTGGTTTAGAGCATCTGCCTTACAAGCAGAGGGTCGGCGGTTCGAATCCGTCAACGCCCACAAAAAGGATAAAGCACTTGTCAAAAAGGCAAGTGCTTTTTTATTTTCATATATTCACTCCCCATTATCTTTTTACTCAATTCTAAATATATCACTCACAAAGGGGGATAGTACGCAAAAAAATTATTATCTTCGCACTATTATTCAGAAACTATATATAATTTTAAAAGATATGGAATTTTCACCACTTACAGCAGTTTCGCCTATTGACGGACGCTACAACTCTAAGACTTCGATGTTGGCAGACTACTTCTCGGAGTATGCACTTATTCGCTATCGCGTTTATGTTGAGATTGAGTATTTTATTGCTTTGGCAGAGATTAAACTTCCTCAAATGGAAGGTATCACCTCGGATATCTACCCTGCTTTGAGAAGTATCTACAAATGCTTTACCGAAGAGGATGCTAAACACGTTAAGGAGATTGAGAGCGTTACTAACCACGATGTTAAAGCAGTTGAGTATTTCATTAAAGAGAAATTTGATGCTATTGGTGGTTTGGAGGCTTATAAAGAGTTTATCCACTTTGGCTTGACTTCGCAAGATATTAACAACACCTCTATTCCTGTCTCTATCAAAGAGGCATTAACCAATGTTTATTACCCAGCTATTGAGGAGTTGATTGAGAAGTGTCGCACTTTTGCTGAGGAGTGGAAAGATATTCCTATGCTTGCAAAAACTCATGGTCAACCCGCTTCTCCTACTCGTTTAGGTAAAGAGATGATGGTGTTTGTATATCGTTTGGAGAAACAGTTGAATATCCTTAAAAACACTCCTATCAGCGGTAAGTTTGGTGGAGCAACAGGAAACTTTAATGCTCACCACGTTGCATATCCTGAGTACAACTGGAGAGAGTTTGCAAACAACTTCCTATCTAAAAACTTAGGTATTGAGCGAGAGGAGTGGACTACACAAATCTCAAACTACGACAACCTTGCCGCTCTCTTTGACGGTATGCGCCGCATAAACACCATTTTAATGGACTTGGATAAAGACTTCTGGCAATATATCTCAATGGAGTACTTTAAACAAAAAATTAAAGCGGGAGAGGTTGGTTCATCGGCTATGCCTCACAAAGTTAATCCTATCGACTTTGAGAACTCAGAGGGTAACTTAGGTATTGCAAATGCAATTCTTGACCACCTTGCAACAAAATTGCCTATCTCACGCCTTCAACGCGACCTAACAGACTCTACTGTTCTTCGTAACGTTGGAGTTCCTATGGGACACATGATGATTGCTATTGCTTCAACCATGAAAGGATTAGGAAAACTTCTTCTTAACGAAGAGGCGATTGCTGCCGACCTTAACAATATGTGGAATGTTTGTGCTGAGGCTATTCAAACTATTCTTCGCCGAGAGGGTTATCCAAAACCATACGAAGCATTGAAGGCTCTTACTCGCAAAAACTCTGTTGTTGATGCAAACTCTATCAGCGAGTTCATTGACACCCTTAACGTTAGCGAGGAGATTAAAGCAGAACTTCGCAAAATTACACCTATGAACTATACTGGTATGTAGTTATCAGTTAACAAACATTCGTTTGTTGAACTTGCTCTCGCTCAACAATACACAAATAAATTTTGTATTGTGTTCGCTTACTCGCAACTTTGTTAGTTAACATAGATTCGTTTGTTGAACTTGCTTTGATAATTTAATATATGCAAAAGAGTGTGTCTTGCAAGGCACACTCTTTTTATATAACACTACCCCGAAGGGGCAACTAAAAACCAAGCAACTACCCGAAGGGGTAACTAAAAAATTACCTCAGATACTCTTTTTATTGTTTCGTTAAACTCGGTTACAATATCTTCTACCGCTTGTTGTGCTGTTTCAGGTTCCGAGATTAAGGATGCAACTTGTCCAATCTCCAATTCGCCCTCCTCGAGGTCGCCCTCAAATATTCCTTTTTTGGCACGTCCCTTACCCAATAACTCTTTTAACTCTTCAACAGATGCTCCGCGTAATTCAGCCTCCTCAACCTGTTTGTAGAAGTTGTTTTTTATAAGTCGAGTGGGGGCGAGTTGTTTTAGCATCAGTTTGGTATCTCCCTCGTTTAAGCCTCGGCAAAGAGTTTTAAACTCTTCACTTGCCGAACTCTCCTCCGTCATAGCAAAGCGTGTTCCTATCTGCACACCCTCTGCTCCAAGCGAGAAGGTTGCAGCCATTCCGCTACCTGTTGCCACTCCTCCTGCTGCTATAAGCGGAAGGGTGGTTGCTTTGCGTACCGATGGAATCAAGCATAGTGTTGTAGTCTCTTCGCGTCCGTTATGGCCTCCTGCCTCAAACCCTTCGGCAACTACGGCATCAACACCAGCATCCTCACACTTCTTGGCAAAGAGTGCCGATGATACTACGTGTGCCACAACCGCTCCGTTCTGGTGTAGATAGTCGGTCCATTTCTTTGGACTACCTGCCGATGTAAAGACTATCTTTACACCCTCCTCCACTACTATCTGCATTATCTCCTCTATCTGAGGGTACATTAATGGGATGTTAACGCCAAAGGGTTTAGTAGTTGCTGCCTTACATTTTTGGATATGCTCTCTGAGAGTTTCGGGGTGCATCGACCCTGCACCTATCAATCCCAATCCTCCTGCATTGCTCACTGCAGCAGCCAATCTCCAGCCGCTACACCACACCATACCTCCTGCCACGATGGGGTATTTTATTCCAAAAAGGCTACATATTCTGTTCATAGTATCAAGTTTATCGGTTTAATATTGCTTCAAGAGCCTTTACTTTGCATCCAGCATTCTCGGCATTCATCTCACCTTCAGCAAAGGTATTTATCTTCTCTTCCAACTCGGCTAACGCCTCGCTGTTTCCATTTGCAGCATACTCCTCACGTAAGATTCTTATCTTCTCGGCATCCTGCACACCCTCAACAAAACGTTCAAAGCGTACCGAACTGCGGAATCCCGGGTATATCAGGAATGAGTCTCCTGCACCCCATAGGCGGTAGCGTGTATCACGTAATGGATCTTCGCCCCAGTTGTTGTATGCCCAACGCAAGAATCCGTCAAATCCTGCCTGTACTGCGTGAAGTGGCATACATGTCGACTCGGCAGGTGATGAGAATGTATATGAGTTAGGATAGGTTGTAGCACAACTTGTGTAGTAAAGCGTTACCTGTCCGTTTGCTTTACGGCGCTCCAGCTCCTCTTTTGTGAAGTATTGCTCATATTGCACAGTAAAGTCGTATAGCAGGTCAACCAACTCGGCATGATAGTTTCCTGCAAGAGACATCTTCATTCCGGGCACAACCTCTTGTAACAGGTTATAGGCATCAAGCATTGCACTCAACTCACGCTCATCCATACATATTGAGGTCTTCTCGTACCACCCCTTCTCTTTTAGGTGTTGAGCAAGTGATTGTAGTAGAGGAGTCCAAAACTCGCGATACTCAGCATCTGAAGTTTTTGCATGAAGGAATTTATACTCACCTGTTGCCTCATCCAAGTAACGGAAGTTCATATCCCATGGCACCATTGAGAAACATTTAATCTCTTTGTCAATACCGCACTCCATCATAAACTCAACCCAACGGTCAAAGATGGTGTAGTCGTATGCCCAAGTGCCATCGGTTTTAAGAGTAGTCTCAATCATCGGGTCAAATTTGTCGTGCGATTGATCACCCCAAGGCTCATATATTATCTCGGTTGATATAACCTTTTGTCCTGCACGAGCAAGAGCCTTCATCATTGGACGCATTGCCTCAAAATGCTCTTTACTCCACTTCTCCACATTATAATAACGCGAAACCGAATAGGGTTGTTGCCACAAATCCAAATGGAACACATAATCTTTGGGGGCTGGTAACGTCCTATCCAAGACATTAATCTCTGCATTGAGTTTACCCAATGTTTTCCAACCCTCTTTTACTTTAAGAGTAACATCATAACTACCTGCCTCAATATCCATAGGCACCTCAAAAGTACACCACACCGGACGAACTTTGCGAGGTTTTAAATCTCTTATCTTTTGGTTGTCAATTACATCGGCAACCATAGAACTGTCGTAAATTGAGTGATCAGGACGTGGTCCGCATGTTCCGTTTCCATCGGCATTGAAGCCATCGGTCATAACGTATGTAACAAAGTTTGCAGTGGCACTTCCCTCAACACCATCAATCTCTGATATTTTCAACTCCACATCTTTTATCTCCTCAGTTGTGTATATAAGAGCCAACGCACTAACTCTCTCACCTCGCCATACAGTAATTGCAGTATCGGTGCAAGTAGCAACACAAGGTACATTTTTGTATGAGTAGTGTATATTCTTATCTGCCCAAGTAAGGTTGAAACTCTCCGAGAGGTTGTTCCAAGCCTCCTCATCAACAGGTTTTGTATCTTCTAACTCCTCATAACTTGTTAAGGGATATGGTGTATCATAGGTTATCTCCTCAACCTGTTTTGTACTACACGCAAACAATCCTAATAACATTAATGGTAATAGTAATTTTTTCATATATCTTTTGTTTTAAATTTATTCCGACATTTATTCCGACATTTATTCCGACATCGAGAGTTTTATTATCTCTACAAAAATATCTCTTTTATTTAATAAATCAATCAAATGTGACGTTTTTTTAAGACAAATTGAGCATAGATGAAAAATAAATAATATCTTTGAAAGAGTTTGTAATAAATACTTGAATTTATCCTCTTTTACGATATATAATTTAGAGATGACAATAGAATTTAAAATTGAGTATCGCACTAAAGGTGATGAGGTGATTGCTGTTGTTTTTAAGAACAGAGATATTGCACCTCTTTTTTTGAACAGTTATAACGATGCTACTTGGAGTGGAGTTATAGCAATTGAGGGATTTCCTGCCAATTCAAAGTTGGATTATTCATACGCTGTGTATGAGAATGGGGAGTGTACACGCATAGAGAGCGGTGTTATGACTCACTCAATATGGATTGGCGAGAGCAAGAATACAAAACTATATGTTCGCGACACTTGGAGAGATCTCCCCGAGTTTGCATACCTGTTTAGTTCTGCTTTCAGTGGAGATAAAGTTTTTGTACCATATAAAAGTGCTAATACAAACAAAAGCAACACAATTTTCAGAGCATTAGTTCCGCATGTTGGCAATGGCAGACGTCTTGCAATTTGTGGTAGAGAGGATATTTTAGGAGGGTGGAAGATGCCTGTTCCTATGAAAGAGATTGCCCCCTTTGTATGGGAGTGTGGCATTTGTGCCGACTATGCGGCCCGTTATGAGTTTAAATTTGTAATTATCGACAAAAACGGAATTATTGTTGAGTGGGAACGTGGCGAAAACAGAGAACTCTATGTTACCGACCTTGCCGAAGGAGAACTCTTCTACTCTCCTGAGATGGAGCCACTCTTTGATAGTTTAAACCGAAAGATTGCTGGTACTGCAATACCAGTATTCTCGTTACGTGGCGAGGGCAGTTTTGGCGTTGGAGACTTTGGCGACCTTAAAGATTTTGTTGCTTGGGCTGCCCATACCCACCAAAAGGGTGTGCAAATTTTGCCTATTAACGACACCACTATAAGCAACACATGGACAGACTCTTATCCCTATAACAGCATCTCTATTTATGCGTTTCACCCTATGTATCTCGACATTAGGCAGCTGGGGACACTAAGAGATAAAACCCTTGCAAACGAGTTTGAGGTTAAACGCCGAAAGTTAAATGCTTCGCCATTTGTTGATTACGAAGGAGTGAACTCCACCAAAATGGCATACATCAAGGCTCTTTTCCGCCAGAACGGAAAGAGGGTTTTGGCTTCGGTAGGGTTTAAGAAGTTCTTTGAAGATAACTCTCATTGGCTATTGCCATACGCTGCCTTCTCATATTTAAGAGATATTAATGGCACTCCCGATTTCAATGCGTGGGGCGAATATGCAGTATATAACGAGGAGAAAATAAAAGAACTTTGTTCTATTACAAGCGAAGCATATCCTTCTATTGCACTATACTACTATATACAATACAACTTGCATATTCAACTATTGGAGGTTAGCAAGTTTGCACGTAGTAAGAATGTTATATTAAAGGGCGATATTCCTATTGGTATTAGCCGTTGTAGCGTTGAGGCGTGGATTGAGCCTCACTACTTCAATATGAATGGTCAGGCAGGAGCGCCACCCGATGCCTTCTCCACAAATGGTCAGAACTGGGGCTTTCCAACCTATAACTGGGATGTAATGGAGAAAGACGGCTATGCTTGGTGGCGTAAGAGATTTGGCAAGATGAGCGAATATTTTACTGCCTACCGCATTGACCACATACTTGGTTTCTTCCGTATTTGGGAGATTCCTACACACTCTGTACATGGACTGTTAGGTCAGTTTGTTCCTGCAAAGGGTATGACAACAGAAGAGATTGCAGGTTACGGACTTGAGTTCCGCCCTCAATTTATGACAACGCCTTTTATTGATGATGAGATTTTATCTGATATTTTTGGAGAGAAGAGTGATTTTGTAAAAGAGACCTTCTTGCTTCCACTTGCCTCTGGACGATGGGAGTTACGTCCCGAGTTTGACACTCAACGCAAAGTAGAAAGTTGGTGCTGGCACAACGGCTGTGATGATGAGATAAAAGAGGGAGTATATTCTCTTATCAGCAATGTGCTTTTTGTACCAGACCGCAACGATACAAATCTTTATCATCCACGCATTTGCGTTCAAAACGACTATATATACAAGCAACTTACAACTGCTGAGCAGAACGCTTTTAACGCTCTCTATGACTACTACTATTACCACCGCCATAGCGAGTTCTGGTATAAACAGGCAATGAAAAAGTTGCCTATGCTTACTCAATGTACCCCAATGTTGGCATGTGGCGAGGACTTGGGTATGGTACCTGAGTGTGTGCCTTGGGTGATGAATCAGTTACAGATTTTGAGTTTAGAGATTGAGCGTATGCCAAAGGCTCCATATCAAGAGTTTGGCAACACATACTATTACCCATTGCGTTCAGTATGTTCAATTTCAACACACGATATGTCAACCCTCAGAGGCTGGTGGGAGGAGAACCCCGAAGTTACCGACCACTACTACCGCACAATATTAAATCATGGCGGTGCAACACCCCATGTTGCAAGTGCAGACATTTGCGAAGAGGTTGTTTGTCGCCACCTTTATAGCCCATCTCTATTGGCAATACTGTCGTTCCAAGATTGGTTGTCGATTGATGAAAATATTCGCTTCTCAGATGTTGAGGCAGAACGTATAAACATACCTGCCGTTGCACGTCATCACTGGCGATACAGAATGCACGTAACAATTGAGCAACTTATGGCAAACGAGGGATTTAATACTAAACTACGCAGTTTAATTGATAATTCGGGAAGAGGTTAATTTATGGTACTTAATTATATCTGGATATCGTTCTTCTTTATTGCTTTTGCAGTAGCACTCATAAAGAGTATCTTTATGGGGGACGTGAATGTGTGGTCAGAGATTATGAACTCCTCTTTCTCATCGGCAAAAACCGCATTTGAAATATCTCTTGGGTTAACTGGAGTGTTGTCGCTATGGCTTGGTTTGATGAAGATCGGAGAACGCGGAGGCATTATCTCAATATTTGCCCGTTGGGTATCACCGTTTTTCTCAAGACTATTTCCCTCAATACCAAAAGATAGTCCGATATTCGGCTCAATATTTATGAACTTCTCGGCAAATATGCTGGGACTTGATAACGCCGCAACTCCTCTTGGTCTTAAAGCAATGAAGGAGATGCAGGAGTTGAACACTCAAAAGGAGAGAGCAACCGATGCAATGATAATGTTCTTGGTGCTTAACACCACAGGACTAACTCTTATACCGATAAGCGTAATGGTATATAGAGCGCAGATGGGAGCAGGAAACCCTTCGGACGTGTTTTTACCTATTCTGCTTGCTACATACATTACAACTCTTGCAGGATTGTTAATAACCTGCATAAAGCAACGAATAAACATTTTTGACAGAGTTATAATATCTACCGTAACTATTGCCACTGCCATTATGGGAGGGTTGTTAGCCTTCTTTATGAATTTACCAGCAGAAAAGGTTTCGCTCTACTCTACCGTTGGAGCAAATATGTTGCTCTTTACAATTATAATACTCTTTTTGGTGGCAGGTGTCAGAAAAAAGATAAATGTTTATGAAGCATTTATTGACGGAGCAAAAGAGGGATTTACGACCGCTGTTACTATTATCCCCTACCTTATTGCAATGTTAGTTGCCATTGCAATGTTCAGGGCATCTGGAGCAATGGATTTTTTGACTGAGGGGATAACCTACGTAGTTGCCGCTTGTGGTATTGATACCGACTTTGTTGGTGCTATCCCCACCGCACTCATGAAGCCCCTTAGCGGTAGTGGAGCAAGAGGAATGATGGTTGATGCAATGGCTACATACGGAGCCGATTCATTTGTTGCTCGTGTAGCCTCTACCATTCAGGGTTCAACCGATACCACACTTTATATACTTGCCGTCTATTTTGGTTCGGTTGGTATTAAAAACAGCCGTTATGCCGCAGGAGTTGGTCTTATTGCTGACTTTATTGGTATAGTTGCAGCCATATTTATGGCATACATTTTCTTTGGATAAGAGAGCCTCTATTTCTCTAACTGTTTTTGACGATACTCCTTTGGAGATAGTCCCGAATGGCGATGAAAGAATTTTCCGAATGAGGATTGGTCAGAAAAGTGAAGATATGAGGCTATCTCCTGAATACTCATTTTGTTCTCTTGCAATAATGCTCTTGCCCTACTGTATAGCATTTCGTATATAAAATCGCAAATGGTTTGCCCTGTTACCTGCTTTACCACAAGTGTCAGATAGTGCGATGTAATATTGAGTTTTGAGGCGTAAAAAGCAACAGAGTGTTGGGTGCGATAGTTGACCGAGAGGAGTTCCATAAACATATTTGTTATATACTCCCTACGTGGCAGAGCCTCACCTACTTGCAGATGCTTTTGCTCTATTATGTTACTTAAATCAAGGAAAAAGAGAATGAGTGTACTCAATACCGTTTCGTTATAATAGTGGTGTTGTAAGTTATTCAATACTTGCTTAAATAACGAGAGGCGTTGCATCATAAACTCTACCTCTTGGGGCGTGAAGTTTATTACTGGTTGAGAGTATAGTTTTACCCCATATCGGGTGCGAACTGAGATTATATCAACTGGATCCATACTCTCCATAAACTCTCTACTCACAAATAGAGCCTCCGCCCGAAAATTGTCCGTTAGGTTTGTTAATGTTACAAGATGTGCAGGAGAGAGCATTACTATATCTCTCTCACTCACTTTATGAGTGGTGTAGTTTATTGAAAAGTCTGCTTTGCCACTTAGTACAAAGAGTGTGATATTTGCATTTATATATACCGCAGGAGTCTGCTCAAGAGGATTATTACTATGAGTTATAAAGGAACTCCCTAACATTCCGCTCATATACTCTTTTACCTCTCCACTCCTACTTACGTCTGAGATATTCTTAATATATAGATGCTGTTTCATATTCTTTTCTAACCTATTTATTTACTCACGCAACTTCTATACAAAGGTAATATTATTTATTTAAATGTTCAAATTAAACCAATTTTGTATATTTTGAGCAATGTAGTTTTTGAGGCTTTTTTGCGACCTTTGCAACAATTTTTGAAAGGGGATATTTTTCTTTTTTTTACTCACATTTCATCGCCCATTTAGATATATAAATTTTAAACTCTTAATATGAAGAAACTATTGTTATGGCTATTGCTCTTTACGTTTGTTTTCACACCAGAGGTAAAGGCAGTACAAGATTCAATTACCATCTCTATTGATGAACTCTTTTCTCTTGCCGACTCACGAAGCAAAAGCGTAAAGGCTTACGAGATAGCTGCTGCACAGGCAGAAGAGGAGATACGTGTTGCAAAGAATATGAGATTGCCTGAGATTGACCTCTCACTCTCGGCAAGTTATTTAGGAAACATTTGGCTTGCTGATCGTAATTTCAAGAACGGGAGAAATGAGGATATGCCTCATCTTGGCAACAACTTTGCGATTGAGGCATCGCAAGTTATATACGCTGGTGGAGCAATTCAAAACTCAATAGATGCTTCAAAACTTAAACACCAACTATCGTTACAGGATGCTGAAAGGAATAGAATTGATGTTCGTTTCTTGGCAGCAGGATACTACCTTGAGTTGGCACGTTTGGCAAACGAAGCAGAGGTCTATAAAAAAAATATTGAGCAGACCGAAAAGGTTGTAAAAGAGATTACCGCACGTAAAAATGAGGGGTTGGCTCTTAAAAACGATATTACTCGTTATGAATTGATGTTACAATCTCTTCAACTTGCACTCACTCAAACACAAAACCGCTCCGCAGTGGTAAATAACAAACTTACTACCTTAGTTGATTTACCCTGCACAACAGTAATTATTCCCGATGCCCGTATATTGGAGGTTATGCCACAAGTTGCAGGAGAGGAGTATTGGCAAGAGAGTGCAAACATCTCTTCTCCTATTTTGAAAATGGCAGAGACTGGAGTTAAACTATCGGAGAAAAACGAGAAGGTTGTTCGTAGCGAGATGATTCCCTCTATTGCTCTTTTTGCTGCCGACAAGTTAGATGGGCCAATAACCATTGAGGTACCACCCATTGATAAAAACCTAAACTATTGGTATGTGGGTATAGGTATTAAGTACAACCTCTCTTCGACATATAAGACAAACAAAAAACGTAGCATAGCCTCTCTTGCAACCACTAAGGCCCGTTGGGAAGAGGAGATTGCAAAAGACAATTTAGAGAGTGCCATTAAAGAGGCATACATTGAGTTTGAAGAGGCATTTACAATATATGCCACTCAGGTAAAATCATTGCAACTTGCAACTGAGAATTACTCAGTAATTAACGAGCGTTACTCAAATGGATTGGTGCTTATCACTGAGATGTTAGATGCAAGTAATCAGAAATTGGATGCTGAATTAGAGGTTGCAAATGCAAAAATAAATATCTTGTTTAAGTATTATAAGTTAGGCAAAATAGCAGGTAGTTTATAGTAGATTGTTTTACAGAGAAATAGATAAAAATTATGAATAAGAAAAGTAAAAAACTGATTTTTAATATTGTTGTTCTTGCGTGTTTAATTTTAGGATTGACATGGGTTGCAAGTAGATTTATTCATTTGGGTAGTGTTGAGTTTACCGACAATGCTCAGGTAAAACAACATATTATTCCTGTAAACTCGCGAGTTCAGGGTTTTATTAAAGATATTCGTTTTGAGGAGTATCAAGAGTTTAAGAAGGGCGACACTCTTGCCATTATTGAAGATTCGGAATTTCGTTTCCGTTTAGCACAAGCCGAAGCAGACTACTATAATGCAGTTTCGGGGAAATCGGCAATGGCTACTGCAATAAATACCACTTCAAGCAATATTGAGGCGGGTGATGCTGCTGTTGCAGAGGCAAAGGTGCGTATGGAGAATGCCGAAAGAGATTATATCCGTTATAAGAATTTGTTTGAGAATGATGCTGTAACAAAACAACAATTTGATGCAATGGAGACAAATTATGTTGCTCTTAAACAACGCTACGAGGCATTAAAGAGTCAGCGTCAATCAACCGTCCTTGTTAAGGCCGAGCAAGGAGATAGACTTAACCAAACTGAGGCTGCCATCCGTTTAGCAGAGGCTGCTTTGGATTTGGCAAAACTAAACCTCTCATACACTGTTATTATTGCTCCCTGCGATGGTGTTACAGGCCGCAAGAAGATTCAAGTTGGACAACTTATACAACCAGGACAAACTATTACCGACTTTGTTGATAGTGGTTCAAAGTGGGTAATTGCAAACTACAAAGAGACTCAAACTGCAAACATATCAGTTGGCAACGAAGTGGAGATTGAGGTCGATGCTGTTCCCGATGTAGTGTTTAAGGGAGTTGTAGAGTCAGTATCTCAGGCAACTGGAGCAAGTTTCTCACTTCTTCCACAAGATAACTCTGCAGGAAACTTTGTAAAGATTGAACAACGTATCCCAGTGAAAATCATCTTTACCGATGATAACAAAGCAGATGATATGGCTCGTTTAAGAGCAGGAATGAATGCCGAATGTATAGTTAATTACTAATAAATTATGCACGAGATTCCACCCTTTTCACTTCCTGAATTTCGCAATTTTATTCCAGAGAAGATACGTCCTTGGATAATAATTGCCTTTGTTATTGTTTTTCAACTTTCAGGAGGTGTATATCTTGCAGCGTTAGGCGAAATGAGCGGTTCGCTCGCTCTTATGCGAGAGGATATTCTTATGGCAGGTTACGCCTCATTGGCAGGACTTGCTCTAACCTTTGCCATAATGTTTAGGCTGAAGTTCAGATTTCCACTGAAACAGACCTTTATTATCTGCTCCTCTGCAATAATCATTGGTAACATTATTGTAGTAAACACTTCAAGTGTTCCTCTTATGTTTGGGGTATGCTTTATTACAGGTATATTTAGAATGTGGGGAACGTTTGGGTGCAACTCTGCTATTCAGTTATGGCTCACTCCAAAACGCGATTTGTCGGTATTCTTCTGCTACATTGAGTTACTTGTGCAGGGCATGATTGAGATTGGAGGAATTACCACCATATACACCGCTTTCTTTGCCAAATGGGAGTATATGTATCTTTTGGTTATAGGACTCTTTTTGATAGTTATAATTACCACTATAATTATATTCCGTACAATTAGAACACTTCCAAAACTTCCACTTTTTGGTATTGATTGGGTGGGTATATTGTTGTGGTGTACAGTTGCATTATCGTTAGTGTTTATAATGGTATATGGCGACTTCTACGACTGGTTTAACTCTCCTGTAATATGGACGGCTCTTATCACCGCTATTGTTACATTGGGGCTTAATCTTTGGCGTTCATCATTTATTCGCCACCCCTTCTACGAACTTAAAACGTGGAGGTTTAAACCTCTCTACTATTCACTAATTATATATCTTGTAATATCAACTCTTAACGCTCCATCACGCGTGTTAGAGGAGATGTATATGGGAGTGATACTACACTACGATACACTTAACATTGCATCAATGAAACTATGGGCATTGGCGGGTATTGCAATAGGAGCATTCTTCTCTTGGAGAACATTTGCTATCCGCAAATGGAGATACAAAACTATGACAACTATTGGTTTCTCATTCTTGGTTTTGTATTTGATTTTATTCTACTTTGTAGTTGATTTTAATCTCCCTAAAGAGGCTCTTATATTGCCAATATTGGCACGAAGCATTGGGTTTGTGATACTCTCAATCACTCTGCTTACAGCCCTCTCGTTAATACCATTTACCAACTTTTTTCAGGCAGTATCAATTCAAGGTTTCTTTAGTGCTGCCATAGCGAGTGCTTTTGGTGAGGCAATTGTTGGACGTCTGTTTAAAGTATTGGTATGCAAGAATAGTATGTTACTCGGTAGCGAGATTGATAATGTAAATGTTTTAGCAAAGAACTTCTCGCTTGGAGAACTCTACGGCATTGTACAAATTCAGGCTATTGCCGTTAGTATGAAAGAGATATTTGGATGGCTTATTCTTGTTGGATTGGGAACATTGATGATATACTTGTTGCGAGAGAGTTCGCTACGCCCCACCTTTGCAATACACCCTAAATATAGAACTATTCGCCGATACATTAAACATCAACTACGTATGGATAAAGCAGATAAGCAATTTTAGTTTTAATATTTTACAACAGACAAGGGGTGCTATTAGCATCCCTTATCTGTTTATTTTAGTTACCCAAATAGGTTTGTTAATTATGGCAAACCGTTATAGGTAGCCCATAATACGTAGTATAATTGGTGCAAAAAACGAAGTTAACACTCCATTGATTATAAGACCTAAGGTTGCATATACTCCATGAATAGGGCTAACCTCCATTGAGGCTGCTGTACCTACTGCATGAGAGGCTGTTCCCATTGCCAACCCTTTTGATATATCATTGTTGAGTTTTATTATAGACATTGTTCTGTAACCTATTACTGCTCCTAAAATACCTACGCACACAACAACTGCTGCGGTTAGTGACTCTATACCGCCAAGAGCCGATGATATTTCAATCGCTTGTGGTATTGATACCGACTTTGTTGGAACTATTCCCACCGCACTCATGAAGCCCCTTAGCGGAAGTGGAGCAAGAGGTATGATGGTTGATGCTATGGCTACATACGGAGCCGATTCATTTGTTGCTCGTGTTGCCTCTACCATTCAGGGTTCAACCGATACCACACTATATATACTTGCCGTCTATTTTGGTTCGGTTGGTATTAAAAACAGCCGTTATGCCGCAGGAGTTGGTCTTATTGCCGACTTTATTGGTATAGTTGCAGCCATATTTATGGCATACATTTTCTTTGGATAAGAGAGGTGGTGTAGAGAATTACTACACCTCACCATCTCACTCCTTAAGTACTCTCCCATATAGTTGTATCATTGTAGACATCCTTAGTCTAAATGAAAGAGATGTATCATTTCAATGCATTATAAAGCGTTTCTGTATCACATTCAAAGTAAGGGAATTCTTTTTTCTCCTTGTTGTTTGTAAAAAGCCTATAATATATTATTGAGTTCGGTTTCTCATTTCTACGATTACTATCACAAATATACTTGATTATATTCAGTACATATTCAACGTGAATTTTATAAATGTTTCCAAGTAATTTATTCTCTGTCTGCCTACGATAGAATTTTACCACTCCTAGAAACATTGATTCACTCATATTTTTAGGTACTTTTATAGAATGTTTCGTCATAAGTCTAAATAATCTGATGAGTGAAGATATCTGCATACCGTCTGTATCCGGTGAATTAAGGAAGTTAGTCAATTCTTTAAAACAATCACTTATCTTTTTATTTAAAACAGATAAATTTTTCTTTGATTGATCTTTGTTCTCAACATAAAATCTGAGCAAGAGCATACACCTAAGCATAATTGAATCTATATCCATGATTACATTTATACGTTCATCGAATTTGGCATTCTTAATCTTTTTAACCATATTATCGAAGACTTTACTTTTAATGTGAAGGGGTTGTCTAGCCCAATAATTATCAAAATCAATATTCTGCTCTTGCCTTAAAAGGAAATAACCAGCCTTGAAATCTTTACAAACATCTCCAGCAAAACAAAGCTCATACTCAGCCAATGCTCTTAATCTGCTAACTACCTTTTTCAATATCCAATTCTTCTTCTCTTTCTCTTGGATTATCATAACGGCATCCATAAGTGCTATAGTCAATTCTGGAGTAACAGGTAAATAAAATTTCATCAAATCTTCTGTGAACCAGCGGTATTCATCAGCATTTTTAAGAGTCTTTGCAACTAATACTAGCAATTGAGGAGCTTCCAATACGAAATCATTACCACATGCCAACAATAGTTTATGCAACAGTTTCTGTGTCGTAATCCATTGATAACGCCTCTTTTCTATCTCTGAACTTAACTCCTTGAAAATATAATAATCCATCTTATCGGTAAAGATATTATTACAGCCAGCACATGAAGGTAGCATTGAAGAGTTATATGATGACTGTGTCATAATCTTCTGAATTATTGAAGTTGCACTTCTTTTAGTATTGATATATGTGGCTATTAGCAAGCCATTATTAATTCTACCACCTTTTTCAAAATATCGTGAATGATTAGAAACATAATTGCCTATAAGTTTGTCAACCTCATTTACAACAGCTTTTCGGTCATGTTGTCGATAATGTTGAATTTTACAAGAAGACAAAGACTTCCTAAGATGTATTTCCGAGACGAATATTGACAATGCTTTCATGTATTTCTTCTCGAATATCTTTTGTAATTTAACGTTTGTACTTTCATCAAAACATTTTTGTTCAAATACAAAATTAAAGAAACTAGCATCAGTATACCACTTATAGTTCTTATTAGATCTCTGTTTTTCATTGTATTCCAATAGTCTCGTTATCAAATTAGTATCTTTACATATTATACTGATTAATGTCTTTATAACAACATTAATATTACAGTTTGTTTTTTCTTCAGATATAAGAATATTTAGAGCCTGTATGAAATCTTTACCGTTAGTAGCTTCATTAAAAAGACTATTCATGAACGCATAGTGCGATTCTGGCTTTGACTTAACATACTCGAAACAATCAAACAGTTTCGCAAAATTACCCTTATATGCATTATTCCACCAAATATGCTGTATACCTGAGGAATATACAATATCCAATTTTGCCTTATCCTCACACTCCCAGAAAGACATAAGCATTCTGGATATGTTAATTGAAGGCACCTTATACCAATTATCACTATTGTTAAGTCTGGCTTTACATTTGTCAGAGAAAAGTACAGATGTATCTATCATGCTATACCAAGAATTCTCAATATCTTTTTTGTGGGAATAGTAAGGTACAGACAATACTTTACTTATCTTTTCACACAAGGTATTCTTTGATTCCTTATCATTCTGTTTATTGTATGCGAGTATATATAGTCCAACAAGTTCTTGAACCACCAATGAATTTATTCTTGATCTTTTGTCTTTATAACTTGATCTTTTGTCTTTATAATAGGTACATATAAGCTCCTCTGCTCGCATTATCATCTGATCTGATGATAAGCCATTCATTTCTGATGAGAGATTATATATCAGTCTGTATAAAGATTTCTCTTTTTCATCCAAGTTCAAAGGCCTCTGAAGTTGTTCATAAGGGAAAGATATCGGAACATACAGCAGATCATTTAAAACAATTCTGTCATTATGAATTGCAGTAAGTATCTGATTGGCCACAAATTTTATTTTGTAATCATCATATTTTTTTTGCATCAAATTGGATACTATTTTCTGAGCCAGCTCCTTTGTGATATCCACCTCTTCAGAACATATATTCTCTATAATGTAATAGAGATCACTATACGAAGTAATCCTATCCGCCATATAGCATAATATGATTATAACGCTTTCTTTCTCGCCAGAAACAGAATAAAGAAGAGGTTTGAAGTTATCAAAAATCCTAATGCTTTTATCCAGTTTTTTCAATTCAGACTCGAGAAATTCTGCATAGGATAGATCCTCCCCAAAAGTATCCACAAACAGAGCAATTGTCTGTTCTGGGTCATATTGATTTGATGAGCGAAGTCTTTGAAACTTGTCAGACAAGTATTTTTGCCTTAGTTTATCATTTTCCTTGTATTCGGCTACATTCCTTATGGCGTTCTGCAAAGTATTTGTATCCTTACTCATAAGGAAATCGGCTACAGATATGCCGGCATCCCATTTTTCAAATATTCTATCAAATATCTCATTATGGACTTCCTCTGGGAGACACTGTAATTTTGCAAGGAGCACCTCTATGGCATCTTTCTGAGAAATCTCGTCAAATCCGTTGTTCCAACTCTCAACCAATAAACTATATGTATTATAATCAATATTGATTTCTTTAGCAAGCTCAAAGGCTAACTTAGGATATGGTTTAAGAGCACAGAAGAGGCTACCATGGTCTAGTCTAAGTTTATTGTATACAAAAGACAAGGACTCTACAAGTGCTGGTCTTATCTCATCATTATCGGGATTATAATATCGGCTTAACAACAACTGAAGCCTTTCGATATACTTATCTTTGGTTGTTTGTTTGTCGTCACAGCCATAAGGCCAACATTTCAACAATTCACACAATCCTTTTTGCGTCAAACAACCTCCATTATCTTTGTATATTTTGAAACATGGGAAATCGTTCAAGACGTCACAATGATCAGCATCAGAAAGAATATAGTCCGTTAATCCGCTGATCTTCTCATGTATTTCGTTGTCTCTAGTAGACATCCATATAATATTGATACCTCTCAATATTATATCCACCTCATTTTCTGAACCAGGTCTTCCTGGTTTAGCACCCCCATATTCTATATATGTTCCAAGTAAATCCTTTACATCTTGTAGGTTCTTTGATACATGTAATATTGAAGTTATAAAATATGATGACGGGGCAAGACTGTATTCTTCCAATTCATTAAATACAGATTGAAGCTCTTTTTTATTAGTCGCAAAGTTAGACAGAACAGAAAGAATATCTACATTGGGAACAATTTTTTGAACAACCACATATGTATCATATAATTGTTTACAGCGAAAAAAAGATGAAGAATATTCGTTATCGTTAGGCGATATAACATTTTTATCTGAGTCAAGTGCAAACTTCCTGTACTGCGTGAGGATTTGTGTGTAAAGATATAACTTTTCAGTATTATTCCCAGGTATCTTATCAAATGCATTTTCTAGGGTATACAAGCCGAGAGAATACTTCTTAACGATTGCTTTCCCATCTGAGATGATATTATCCTTTACTGGCAGATCATATATTTTCTCTAGCAAATCTATACGTTTATCCTCTGGAATAACATTCTTGAATCTTTCTACAATAGAATCGATAGCAGAATGGTTTACAAAGAGGTCATTTTCATTTTTTTCATTTATGAATTTAATAAGGTTTTCAAGCAATTCAACAGACTGTCCATCCTTAATACCAGCAAAAAGGCTGAAAGTGTATTGATCTATGGGTAAATTGTTATTATGCAGATACTCTAGATACTCCATTGGTGTAAGTTTTTTTGTTTTCGTTGTGCCGTTACCTAATATGAAAACAAATTGCAATTTATCCGCATGTGATCTATAAAACCTTAGACGATTATTGTATATATATGTATTGTTTTTCTCTATTTCAGATTGAATCATTTCTTTATTTTTACGATACAAATCATTTATACAGGTTATCTTCTGTACGTAATCACCTGAATTATTATAATCGTCTTCTATAATCTTTATCAGATGCGTTAGAGTATATTTATCAGATTTTATTCTTTTTGAAGACATAAAATTTTTAGCCTCCTCAAAATTGCGAATAAAGCTTCTATTCTTAATACAGTTATTATATATTATACCGTTATCATGTTCACCTAATATGTGTGTTTTGTTATTAGGATCTTCCATGTATTCAAGAATACGGAAAAGTACTTCTCTATCCTCATCATTCCTACAGGGCGTTCCCACCAAAGCAGACCAAAGATAATGCTGCTCTTCAAGAGGTAGATTTTTTGTATAGTCTTCAATTTTTTCTTTTAGTTTATTCTTAACATCTGTATTATCGATCATATTGCTTTCAGCTCTAATGCCAATTTCCAACAACGGATAGAAGTAACCTGCTGCAACTTTCACATTAGGAGCTTTTGATATAAGTGTTCCTAGTGTATATATATCAATCTCAATATTATCCTTACACATCTGTGGAAGTATCTTCTTTACACATACCTTATAACTAAGGTTACGCATAGCCAGATTATATGTAATCACGTCTTTAGAGACATCATTCTCATCAAAGAGTCTGCTTATCTTGTTAAACTCAGAGGGAGTGTTAACCTTATTAAGAATCTCGTTAAGCATGAAATGTGTAATCCTCAAACGACTATCTGGTTCTTTGCTATGCGGTTTTATGAAATTATAGTATAGATCCAAAGCGTCCATGTACTTGCAATCTTTCATCCTCATCATTACGCTATATGTGAAAGAGTCGCTAAGATTTATTATTTTCTTGCCCATCTGTACATTCATTTTGAGAAAAATCTCCTTAAATACCTCCTTGTATGAACAATTATGACATTTCTCAATAAACGTATTAAATATTGTACAGACTGTATGTTTAGACTTATATCTAGGAGTATAAAGGTTTGATGTCTTTATAAACTCCTCTATTATTCTATTGGTGAGATTATATAACTCAAACGGAACATAATTGCCCCATGAGAAGATATTTATGAAAGCCGCTCGGATAGCGTAAAAGTTCAGACGTGATATGAGGTCTATTATTGTCAGTTTATCTCTGGAGTAGTTATCTGTTTCAGATTTGAAGCGTTCAGCGAGATCTAGATCATCAAGAAGCAACACATAATTTTTTCTTATTACTTCAGCCAATTTCTCCAAATCATCAAAACTCCCTACTTTCTCGGCAAGACTATTCAAAGCACAGATAAAATTATATCTATCAATATCCTTTATCTTCAATCTTTTCCACTCATCAGCATTGTTCTTCTTATCTTTCACAAGAGTTCTGAGGCTATCTGATGATTCCAAATAATCGTCATCACTCGTATATAGCAATTTGCCTTTTTCTAATAACTCATTGGCCTCATCAAAATCAGTTGCAAAAGGAATCAGTTTATTGATAATATAGAATGAGTTTTTAACATTATCTCTATCCATTATCCTCTGAAGTTCTTCCAGATTGCCCGAAGACTTCACTATTAAAACCCCCAGCATAGGTAAACTCTGGAGTGGATACGGTACAGCATAAAAAAAAGCTTTAGCCTCATCATAAGATTCAATATAGAGCATTCTTGACCATATAATCTTGGCCATATATATACACAATTCAGAACACTCCTCATTGCTTTTCTTATCATTATTAGTAACCTCTTCCTCTATTTGTCTTATTTCCTCATTGAGTTTTTGTATTATTTCCTTATTGAGTTTTTCTCTCCATTCTTTTGTACAGGTATCGGGAATGGGACTTTCCTCTTTATGGTATATACCCATAACCATGTCATAAATACTTTGTGCTATCTCCTTCCTATTTTCGGTACGTCGGGATAATTTGGACAAAGTAACTATTATAGATTCATCTTTTTTCTTTGATACATAACCAAGAATAGAGTTTATCATCTCCTGTTCTTTTTTAAGTGTAAGCTTATCAAGTACATAACGGTATATATATTCCTCTATATTGATATACTTGGGAAGTTTATGGAATGTGGATACATTAAACTCATCATTTCCATCTTGACTTATTCCTGGCAGTGTTAGCAAAGAATTAATACTTTCATACAGCATTGTCTTTGTCTCATTCTCCTGAGTATAGCCCTCTTTCTTAAGCATGTATTTCGATAGTTCGAACAATTCTTCAACATTTCCAATATTGAGACTGTGCCATATTGACATTGCCTTTATTGCATAAAGCAGACATTCTCTTACAGGTTTCTCATTTGTCCTGGAATTTGACCTAAAAATTTCGTAATTATTTTTTATCTCTTTTAGGTCAATTATCATAGCACCTACTTCCTGATACCCTTTTTCTACCGTCAATCCATGACGTTTGAAGAACAACTCCGCCTCATTATGCTCCTTTCTTGTCAATGACTTTATTGTTATGATCTTCTCAGCCCTTAACAATATATTGTCAGAAGAAGTAGATGTTGTTATGATATGTATATTCTTGTTCTTGATAGCATCAAGCAGTTCTTCCAATGCATATTTTACATTTTCTGTCGAAGGCATTTGATGAATATCATCAAATATAAGATACAAAGGAGAAGCACACTTTGATGGTCTAATATAGTTGACAATCTCATTTATTTCGGCAATAAGCTTTGTCTCAACATGACGCTCCTTGAATTTGTAAAACCAAGCATCGGGAATATTCTTGATGGCCTGATACAACGCGCGAGTCTTACCAGACAACGATGCACCTTTAATCTGAATCACTGGTTCATCTGACATCAACGCCTGATCGAGCTTATCATCAAAGTCCCTCTTAAAATACATTTTCTCATCACACTTTTCCTTCCTACTCTCATCCTTATAAAGAAAAGAGGGAGTGACGTCTACTCCAAGTTCAGCCTTAAATAGTGGACGATGGTCATTTTGGGTAATCCACTCTTTAAGGTCTTTCTTGAGTTTATCTGTAGCATCTTTTATTTCATCAAACTCATACTCGTATATAGTATAATCATTGTTTATGCTACCATCATTATTGTAACTGGAGATTTTTAGGTATTCTTCCTTGAACTTATCATAAGTAATCTGATTTTCACCACAAGGAACATTCTCTCTCTGCTTCAATACCATGATAAATGTTGGATTAAGGAATCTTTTGCACCTTTCTTGTGCTCTCCGGAACTCCTCCACCGTCTTTTTCCCAATATTTGAGTTACATATAACTACAAAAGCTTGACACTCCTCAATCTTCATATTGATTTTGTTCTGCGACCCCTCACAATTGATAACATTGGAGCCATCTTCTTCAAACCTATATGTACTGAAATTCAGGGGGGCAAGTTCCGTATCTTTATTGAGAGAACAAAGTGCATTAGCAAATTTCTCTCTTATATTTAAAAATTCTCCTTTGAGAGACGAAGCGATAAAAGTCTTGAAGATATTCATTATTACATAAAATTTACAAAAGGGTCAAAAGAATATACATGATATATAGCTATAAGCCTAACGATGGTGTTATGCTGTAATAGTATGTTGTTGCAAAATTAACAAAAATTTACATAAATATGAAACGAATCCCAAAGGTTGTCCAAACTTTGGGGATTCCTATCTATTTTAGATGCCGAATAAAATAGTATAACTTATTGTATGTAGATAATATTTTATACGTGAATATAAAAAAAGAGATATTAGAATCAAATGAAATCAGCTTTGTAAAATATTCAACTAACTTCGTATTTTTTTTGCTTGTTCGCTGTAAAATATTCAAGTAAACTTGATATTATTTTGCTCGCTTATTCGTACTTTTGCGTAGAATAAACAATTGCGAAGATAGTTTCGCTTGTTCGTTGTTACTCTTATATGCTTTTGAGTTATAAAAATAGTGGCGTGATTGAGGCTGGATGCGATGAGGCAGGGCGTGGATGTCTTGCTGGGCCAGTTTATGCGGCGGCAGTAATTCTGCCCCCAGACTTTGAACACGAACTGATTAGTGACTCTAAAAAGCTGTCGGAGAAGATGCGTTACGAACTTCGCCCCATTATTGAGGAGAGTGCTGTCGCTTGGGCAGTGGGAGTGGTAACTGCTGAGGAGATTGACAAAATTAATATTCTTAATGCCTCTATTCTTGCTATGCACCGAGCATTGGAGCAACTTAAGGTGCAACCCGAATATATTCTTGTTGATGGTAACAGGTTTAAGCCATACGGAAAAACTCCATTCTCGTGCGAGGTAAAGGGCGATGGTAGATTTTTGTCTATTGCGGCTGCTTCTATTCTTGCTAAAACCTATCGCGATGACTATATGAACGGTATCGCTAAGGAGTATCCTCAATATGGTTGGTGTGAGAATAAGGGTTATCCCACCAAAGCTCACCGCAATGCTATCAGAGAGTTTGGCGTTACACCGCATCATCGCAAATCATTTCAGTTGCTTGATTGTCAACTGACACTATTTTAATGTGAGGAGTTATGTTTTTATCGGAATTAAATACAGGAGAGTCTGCCGTAATATTGAAGGTTAAGGGACATGGAGGTTTCCGCCGCCGTATTATGGAGATGGGTTTTGTTCGCAACAAGCGAGTAAAGGTGTTGCTTAATGCTCCTTTACAAGATCCTATCAAGTATGAGATTATGGGATACGAGGTTTCGTTACGCCGTAGCGAAGCCTCTATGATTGAGGTTATAACCGAAGAGGAGGCAAAGAGCCTTATCCCTGCCGATAAAGCAACTGCTACCTACTCAAAAGAGAGTATAGAGGAGGTTATTACTCAACGAAACAGAGAGATAAATGTTGCTCTTGTAGGTAATCCCAATAGTGGTAAAACATCTCTCTTTAATGCAATCTCGGGCAGTCACGAACACGTGGGTAATTATAGCGGTGTTACCGTTGATGCAAAGAAAGGGGAGTGCCGTTATCGTGGTTACAACTTCATCATAACTGACCTGCCCGGTACATACGCCCTATCGGCTTATACGCCCGAAGAGAGGTATGTAAGAGAGCATCTTCAAAACGAGTCGCCCGATGTTGTAATAAATACTGTTGTTGCATCAAATCTTGAACGTAACCTCTACCTCACAACCGAGTTGATTGATATGGATGAGAAGATAGTTGTCTCGCTAAATATGTTTGATGAACTTGAACGTAGCGGAGCAGTTCTTGACTATAATCAACTGGGTGATTTGTTAGGAGTGCCAATGGTGCCTGTCTCTACAAAAAGCGGGAAAGGAGTGGAGTGGCTTTTAGATACCGTTATAGAGGTGTATGAGAATACCAACTCTCAAATGCGTCATATTCACATTAATAACGGAAGTATTATTGAGGAGGGACTGTCAAAGGTTAAAGAGGCGTTGAAACGCAATAGTGAGCAATTGCCCAAATACTTTCCGCCGCGTTACTACGCCTTAAAGTTATTGGAGCGTGATGCAAGTGTTGAGGCTCAACTAAGTGGTTGCCCCAATTATAAAGAGTGGATTGAGATTCGTGACCACGAGGTTAAGCATATTGAGCGAGATTTGAAAGAGGATATTGAGGGTGCATTAACAAACCAGAAATATGGATTTATTTCGGGTGCTTTAAAGGAGTGTTTTACACCAGGTAAAAACGATGGAGTTTTAGTTACCCGAATAATAGATACTCTTGTAACTCATAAACTATGGGGATTTCCTATCTTCTTCCTGCTAATGTTTTTAATGTTCTACTGCACATTTAGTCTTGGAGCATATCCGCAAGAGTGGATTGAGGCAGGTGTTGAGTGGTTGAGTGGTTTTGTTGGTAACTTTATGCCCGAAGGTATATTAAAGGCTCTTATTACCGATGGAATAATAGGTGGCGTGGGAAGTGTGATAGTCTTCTTGCCTAACATTATGATTCTATATCTCTTTATCTCGTTTATGGAGGACTCGGGATATTTGGCACGTGCGGCCTTTATTATGGATAAGATAATGCACAAGATAGGTTTGCACGGTAAATCGTTTATCCCTCTTGTTATGGGATTTGGTTGTAACGTTCCAGCCATTATGGCAACACGCACAATTGAGAGCCACTCATCACGCCTTATTACAATGATGATTTCGCCTTTCATTTCGTGCAGTGCAAGACTTCCAATATTTATACTCTTTATAGGAACATTCTTCCCCAACAATGCAGGACTGGTGCTATTTCTGTTTTACATAGGCGGAATATTGATGGCTGTTGTAACATCAAAACTTCTTCGCCGATTTATGTTTAAGAAAGATGATACCCCGTTTGTAATGGAGTTGCCTCCATATAGAGTGCCATCGTTGGCAACAACCGTTAGCCATATGTGGGATAAGTGTAAACAGTATCTCAAAAAGATGGGAGGTCTCATTCTTATTGCTTCAATAGTGATATGGTTTTTAAGTTATTTCCCACATGGCGAGAAGAGTAACGGCGAGCCTCAAACCTCATATATGGAGCAGTTAGGTAAAGTTTGTGAGCCAGTGATGGAGCCTCTCGGTATGGATTGGAAAGCATCAGTGGCGGTACTCTCTGGACTACCTGCAAAAGAGATTGTTGTCAGTACGTTAGGTGTGTTGTATGCCGAGGAGGATGGAGAGGAGTTAAGCGAAGGAGCATTGTCAAAAAAACTTGCTTCGGGCGGAGCATTTAACACTGCATCTGCTCTCTCTTTTCTGGTGTTTATACTCCTATATTTCCCCTGTATAGCAACTGTTATAGCAATTAAGAACGAGAGTAACTGGAAGTGGGCAACCATCTCGGTACTCTACAATACAGGCGTAGCATGGGTGTTTGCTTTCATAACATATCGTATTGCACTAATGTTTATCTAAGAATGGGAACACAAGAGATAATAGTTACAGCAATAGGAGTGGTGGTGGTGGCTTATTTAGTTCGCCGCATCTACTGTATGATAACAAAAAAGGATTTTACTGCATGTCAGGGATGCGAAAAAAGTTGTCCATTAAAAAAGGCTAAGAAGGAGGTTAAGAGGTGATGATATTACAATGCTTGATAATATTTGCTTGTCTTGCTGTTGGCGAGTTGATAGTTATGTTTACAGGAATTAAATTTCCTTCGAGCATAATAGGGATGATACTGCTCTGTACATTGCTAAAAATAGGGGTAGTCAAATACGAAAAGATAAAGGATGTGGCAAACTTCCTAATATCAAATATGGGATTCTTCTTTATCCCACCAGGAATTGCTCTAATGCTCTACTTTGATATTATAGAGGCTCAATTCTGGCCAATATTTGTATCGGCATTAGTAAGTACCATAATAGTAATAGCCGTAACAGGTTGGGTATATCAACTCTCAAACAGAAAACGAAATGGATAACACGTTTGTACTTCTCGCTCTGACCTTTGCCGTATATTACGTGGCAACCATTATCCGTAAAAAGACAGGTATAATACTGCTAAACCCAATACTTATAACCATTGCGGTAATGATATGCTATTTGAAGTTTGCCGATATTAGTTACACCTCCTATAACGAAGGTGGAAAATATATTGAGTTCTGGTTAAAACCCGCCATTGTGGCATTGGGAGTTCCTCTATATAAACACCTCGACTCCATAAAACAGCACTTCATCCCCATCTTTCTCTCTCAATTGGCAGGATGTGTGGTTGGAATAGTATCGGTTGTAGCGATAGCCGACCTTATGGGAGCAACCAACGAGGTTATTATATCGCTTGCTCCAAAGTCGGTGACAACACCAATAGCGATTGAAATATCATCGGCTCTTGGTGGTATAGAGTCACTAACAGCTGCAGTTGTTGTGTGCGTAGGTATTTTAGGAGCAGTAATAGGTTACAGAACAATGTCTATAATAAAACTCAACGATGATATATCAAAAGGGTTGGCAATGGGAACCGCCTCTCATGCCGTAGGAACAGCCGCCTCAATGGAGGTTAGCCCCATTCATGGGGTATATGCAACCTTAGGACTTATAATCAACGGAGTGTTGACTTCGTTGTTTGCACCAATTATATTACGTATTATGAATTACCTTTAGCGGTTTGCCATAATCAACAAACTACTGTGTTGTTTTCAGTATTAGGGCTCAGTCATGTACCTCTTGTACACTCCTTTCGCCCTAAACTTCAACGCCTTGTATTTTATCAATTCTTGCAAACCTTTAGCGGTTTGCTATAATCAACAAACTACTGTGTTGTTTCCACTGTTAGGGCTCAGTTATGTATCTTTTTTACACTTCTTTCTCCCTAAATTTAATCGCCTTGTATTTTATCAATTCTTACAAACCTTTAGCGGTCTGTATTTGAGAAAAGATTGCAATCAGCAGGTTGCGAATTATTCGTCTGGATTAATAGATAATTGAACAGAGTAGATTATTATACATAACGGTGTTTATAGGTGTAAAAAAAGGATGCTTCGGTAAGAAGCATCCTTTTGCTATATAAATTGAATTATTGGTTATTCAATTATTTTTTAGAAGCATCAAGTTTCTCTTTCAATGCTGCAAGCTCCTCGATGTCTCCAAGTGTTGATTTCTCAACTGTTGGCATTGCTGCTGCTGTCTCTTCTGCTGCTTTTTTAGCTGCTTTTTTAGCTGCTGCTGCCTCTTTCTTAGCCTCATCTTCAAAGATTCTGCTGTGTGAAAGGATGATACGTTTAGCCTCTTTGTTGAACTCTATAACTTTGAAGTTAAGTTTCTCGTTAACTTGTGCTTGAGTTCCGTCCTCTTTTACTAAGTGTTTTGGAGTTGCAAATCCTTCAACACCATATTGAAGAGCGATTACTGCACCTTTGTCAAGAAGCTCAGTGATTGTTCCTTCGTGTATTGAATCAACAGTGAATACTGTCTCAAATACGTCCCAAGGATTCTCCTCAAGTTGTTTGTGTCCAAGGCTTAGACGGCGGTTCTCTTTGTCTATCTCAAGAACTTGAACCTCTATCTCTGAACCAATTTGAGTGAACTCAGATGGGTGTTTGATTTTCTTAGTCCATGAAAGGTCAGAGATGTGGATTAATCCATCAATTCCCTCTTCAATCTCTACGAATACTCCAAAGTTTGTGAAGTTGCGAACTTTTGCTGTGTGTTTAGTTCCAACTGCATATTTTGTATCAACGTTTTCCCATGGATCTGCTTTAAGTTGTTTGATACCCAAAGACATTTTACGCTCTTCGCGGCTTAATGTAAGGATAACAGCCTCTACGTTGTCACCAACTTTCATAAAGTCTTGTGCACTGCGTAGGTGTTGTGACCATGACATTTCAGATACGTGGATTAGACCTTCAACGCCCGGAGCGATTTCGATGAATGCACCATAGTCTGCCATAACAACAACTTTTCCTGATACTTTGTCACCCACTTTAAGGTCTGCATCAAGAGCATCCCAAGGATGAGGAGTAAGTTGTTTAAGACCAAGAGCGATACGTTTTTTGTCATCGTCAAAGTCAAGGATAACAACGTTGATTTTCTCGTCGTTTTTAACAATCTCGTTAGGATCTGATACGCGTCCCCAAGAAAGGTCTGTGATGTGGATAAGACCGTCAACACCACCAAGGTCGATAAATACTCCGTAAGAAGTGATGTTTTTAACGATACCCTCAAGTACTTGACCTTTTTCAAGTTTAGAGATGATATCTTTCTTTTGTTGCTCAAGTTCAGCCTCAATAAGTGCTTTGTGTGAAACAACAACGTTGCGGAACTCTTGGTTGATTTTAACAACTTTGAACTCCATAGTTTTTCCTACGAACATATCGTAGTCGCGGATAGGTCTGATGTCGATTTGTGATCCGGGAAGGAATGCCTCAATTCCGAATACATCAACAATCATACCGCCTTTAGTACGGCATTTGATATAACCTTTTACTATCTCATTGCTTTCAAGAGCCTCATTAACACGATCCCAAGAGCGTGCTGCACGAGCCTTTTTGTGTGAAAGTAAAAGTTGTCCTTTTTTGTCTTCTTGGTTCTCTACAAAAACCTCTACTTTGTCACCCACTTTAAGTTCTGGGTTGTAACGGAACTCGTTTGCAGAGATAATACCATCTGATTTGTAGCCGATGTTTACAACTACTTCTCTTTTGTTGATAGAGATAACAGTACCTTCTGTTACATCTTTGTCTTTTACGGTGTTGATGCTTTGGTCATACGCTTGCTCCAACTCCTCACGGCTTTTCTCGCCAAATGTCTCGCCTTTCTCATAGGCTTCCCAGTTGAAATCTTCAATGGGTTGTAATAATTCTTTTTCCATTTTAATTTAATTGTTTAATAATTAATGGGTTAGACTTTATGTTGTCAAAAAATCGATGCAAAGATAGTAAAATTTGCTCTATTCTCAAAGGTTTTTCCGCTCTTTTTAGTAATGAAAATCGCTAATAATTACTCTATTACAAGGGCGGAGGATGTCTTGATTAGGCTAATTGCTCCAATTAGTCTAATTAGTCCAATTGGTCCAATAGGTTTCTCAACTAACAAATCTGCGGTTAAGCGAGGGCAAAATAAGTTTACTTAAACTTTGCCGAGCGTGAGCAGATTCAACGAACGTATGTTCGTTAACTAACAACTATTAACTAAGCTTAGTACCAATTTTCGTTATCGTATGGGCTGCTGCTCTTTTCGTATTTAAGGTCTTGCAACATTGATGATTTAACGCTAATCCTGAAGTCGTACGATTTATATGGCCCAACGGGGACAAAGTTGCAACTCATACTCCAGCAGTGCATATCGCGAGTAATACCGCAACTCATGTAGGCAAGTTTTTTCATATCAAAATCGTAACTTGCCGAGAATGTGAAAGTCCAGTTTTTTGTTGGCTGTATGTTACCCGAGAAACTTAAGTTTTGGGTAATCTTTCCGTTATACTCCATTCTCTCTCTGTTGAACTCTCCATATCCGTAACTGATTGAGTAGTTGATAGAGAGACTCCAAGGGATTTCCCACTTCTGATAGCCGTTTTTCATTTTGTTATCTTCCTTATTTCCCTCTCCTGATTCTTCTCTGTTTTTCTGTTCTTCTGCTCTCTGCTCTTGAATCCGAGCCAACTCTTCGATGTCTGTTATAGGCTCTCCTGTGTCGCTGACTATTGCACTTGAAGAGCTATCGCCATCGTCATCTTTCTTGCCAAACCACTTCTTAAATGTGTCATTGTTGAAGGTATAAGAGAACGATGTTCCGGTACTTGACAATCTGCCTAAACCTTTACCTGCTTTCCAGCGAGGGATGTTAACCCTTACAGGATTGCCATACTCGTTCAGTTGGTATGTGTAGGTATCAAACGTGAAGTTTGTTTGCAGGTTAAAGTTCTTGTATAGTTTTATAAGGACATTCATATTGATGTTGCTCCAATTCATTGAATCGGCAGCCATATTATAACCCCAGTTTACGCCTAAATTCTCAATTAGGCTTATCTTTTTGACTCCCGTAGAGTCTCGTTTGGAGTTAACCTTCATCTCAATGTTGTTTGCTAAACTAAAGTTGATTGTTCCTTGCCGTCCTTGCGGGGCAGTACCAAAAATGTTATGGGCAAACGGAGAGTATTTAATCTCTCTGACTGTTCCGTCTTTGTTGATTTGGGTATATCGTTGCCAGAATCCAAAACGCTCGTGGCTAAAATCGGGGGCTCCGGTTATGCTTACGCTCGGTGTCAAGACGTGGCGTATCATCTTGATCTTTTTGCCACCAAACCATTTTGCGGGTTGAAAGAATCCGTATAGTTTGGTCTGCATCGATACACTTCCGCTATAATTATATACGTTGTAAAAACCATATATAGTATCGTTTACAACGGCCGATGCGTGAGGGTCCCACTGTTTCATTATGCGGTTTGTGTACATCCTGTCGGTGAAGGTAAACGAAGGGGTTATGTTCAGGTACTTAAACAGTGAGAATGTTGCAGAAATGGGAACGGTATGTTGCATACCCTGACGCCAATCTTTTAGGAAGTTCGATTTAAACAACTTATCCTGTTTTGTGGTAATGTTGTTGCGGAACATTCCCGAGTAGCTAAAACTTATCTTCTCGTACCACTTCTCTTTACCAACAGGTTTTTTCCTCTTGAAGGGGAATATTCGGCTCACATTGATTGTGAAGTCGGGCAGAGAAAGAACTATTGTAGAGTCTTTGCTGCGTTGAGTAATATTTGTTGTTGCCGATATTGATACAGGGGCATTGGGGAAAGAGTATGTAAAGTTTACAGTTGAACTCTTGGTGTTTTGAGTAAACTCCGAAGAGTTGTAGTATGTATTTAAACTATTTCTGTCGTAACCGCTTGTGGTGAAATTAACCTTTGCCGAGAAACTCATATTGGGGTTTGCTTTGCGGTCTTGTCGGTGTTGCCAGATGAAGCGGAAGTTTGTCTGTTTTGAGTAGTCGGGCATACCTTTGTCGCCCAAAACGGTAGTAAGGTAACTTGCGTTGATATATCCCGAGAATTTATAACGTTTTGTGTATATCGATTGCCCTTGAATACCCCACGAGCCTTTTGTGTATATCTCTCCGGTTAGAGCCAAATCAACACACTCATTAATAGCAAAGTAGTAACCTCCGTTGCGAAGATATAAACCTCTTCTCATCTCCTCTCCAATAGTTGGGAAGATGACACCCGATGAGTATTTTTTAGAGAAGGGGAAGAATCCGAAAGGAAGTGCAAGGGGTAGGGGAACTCCTCCCAATACCATATATGCAGGACCTGTTACAACATTCTTGCCCGGACGCATCTTGGCCTTGGTAAGTTGAAGGTGGAAGTGGGGATTTTCGTGATTGTCGCAAGTGGTATATTTACCGTTGGCGAGGTAAAAATCTCCTGCTGCATCTTTCTTTGTTTTGCCACCAACAAGATAGCCTTCGCCTTGTTGAGTCTTAACGTTTGTGATATAACCCCGTTTACTCTTAAAGTTATATTTCATAGTCTCCGACTCATACTCACCGCTTTTATCTTTGAAAATGGGAGCACCTACAAGATTTCCCGAAGTGTCTTCAACTCCTATTGCATATACCGTACTGCTATCCATATCCATTCGTATCTCGTGAGCAGTAAGTTCAATATCTTGATAGTTGATTTTACTCTCTCCAAACATAAAAGCCATATTGCCATTGTTTAGCACCATTGAGTCGTTGGCTGTATAGGTAACAATATCATCCAATGCCTCTTTTTTAGGAGCCGGTTTGGCTGGTTTGCTTGATATGGAGTCGTTTGAAATGGAGTCGGTTTTGGTGGTGTCCATAAATGTAGTAGCGATACTATCACTCTTGATAGTATCAGTAGTTGGCGGAGTCGTAACTTCGCCTCCTTTATTCTCTTGAGTCTCTGCGTATAGGTTAAATGAGAGCAGAGTTGTAATCAAGGCAAAAACTACTATATAAAAGTTCCTTCTCTTTATGGACATATCTTTGTATGTTGCAAGTGGTGTGAATATGTAAATTTTTAGTTTAAACCCACTTTCTGCAATTAACCTACAAAGGTAGTTATTTTTAGGTAAACTTTCAGAATAAAACCCCTATTTTATACAATTTTAGCACTTATTTGAGGGGTTTGCTCAAAAGAAGGAAAAAAATGATGGGTGTTTAAGTTATCAAAAGAGTTGAATGGTATTTGGCAAAGATTGATTATGAAAAGAGTTTGCTCCATTCGTCAAATCTTTTAAGAGTCTCCTCGCCAAAGCGTTCAAGCGAGGCTCTTGCCTCTGCTGCACTTTTGCGTTTGTTGGGCGAAGATTTAGAGAAAAACTTATCGGCGTATGCAACAATCTTCTCCTCTATTGAGATAGGTATCATATCCACTTTGGGGAGTGGGAGATTTTGAGCCTCAATCTCTTGAGCCGAAATTCCTGCACCGGTGTGCCTCTCACAAACAAGAGCGTGTGTCTTTAAACCTTCGTTTCTTAATATCTCGGCACCTAAGAGCGAGTGCATAATATATGGTTTCGCTCCCACACAATATATCTTTGGGGCATAGGTGAGGTATATTCCAATATCGTGAAGCATTGCTGCTTCGTAAACAAAAGAGGCATCAGCACCCAATTCGGGGTGCGATGCCACAATCTCAACTGCCAACTCTGCCACACTTTTGCTGTGGGCAATAAGCAGATTATATAGCGGAGTATCTTTGGTGTAATACTTCTCTATTATTGCAATGCAGTCTATTCTATTACAGTTACCCATTGGTGTCTGTCTTCAACCTCTCCGTATTGAATACCTCTCAACTCGTTGTAAAGTTTTGTACTCATAGGTCCCGGGCGACCATCCTTTGAGATAACATAACTGATGTTGTTGTCAAGGTCATCAATGCGTTGCATAGGAGATATTACCGCTGCTGTACCACAAGCACCTGCCTCTTCAAAGGTTGCTAACTCCTCTTCGGGGATTTGGCGTTGTTCCACCTTCATACCCATATCTTCTGCCAGTTGCATCAAACTGCGGTTGGTAATTGATGGAAGTATTGAAGATGATTTTGGTGTTATGTATGTGTTGTCTTTGATGCCAAAGAAGTTTGCAGCACCTGCCTCGTCAATATATTTCTTCTCCTTAGCGTCAAGATAGAGTTCGCAAGAGTAGCCCAAGTCGTGAGCCTGTTTGTTTGCTAAAAGACTTGCGGCGTAGTTGCCTCCCACTTTGTATCTTCCTGTGCCAAGAGGAGCGGCACGGTCGTAACCTCTGATTATAACGTATGGAGTTGTTGAGAAACCTCCTTTGAAGTATGGTCCGACAGGAGTTACAAATATCAAGAAAAGGTACTCTTTTGCAGGGTGAACACCAACTTGAGCACCAGTACCAATAAGAAGAGGTCTGATGTAAAGCGAAGCACCACTCTCGTATGGTGGAACAAAACGCTCGTTAAGTTTTACAACTCTCTCAACCATTTCGCAGAACATCTCAGTAGGAAGTTCGGGCATAAGAATACCTCTGCAAGTAGATTGCAGACGCTCAGCATTGTCTTTCATTCTGAAAACACGAATCTTTCCATCTTTTCCTCTGAAGGCTTTTAATCCTTCAAACGCCTCTTGACCATAGTGAAGACAAGTTGCGGCCATACTCATATTTATAGTATCGGTTGAACTTACTTCAATCTCTCCCCATTTACCATCGCGATAGTATCTGCGAACATTATAATCGGTGGGCATATATCCAAACGATAAGTTTGCCCAATCTATCTCTTGTGTTGCCATTTTTTTTCTTAGTTTTTATTGGTGCAAAGATACGAATAAACGAGCGAGAAATACAAAACTTGTTTTAGTATTTTTTACAGCGAGTGAAAGTATCTTCGCAGTTTACTGCAAAAATACGAATAAACGAGCGAGAAATACAAAACTTGTTTTAGTATTTTTCACAGCGAGTGAAAGTATCTTCGCGATTTATCGCAAAAATACGAATAAACGAGCGAGAAATACAAAACTTGTTTTAAGTATTTTTTACAGCGAGTGAAAGTATCTTCGCGATTTATCGCAAAGATACAAATTTGATATTAAAAAGAGTAATTTTCTGAAAGATTATTTTAAAATACCCTCTGTTTTATGTTTTATTATAAGGATTTATCTCTTGTTAAATAAACGCATTGTAGTTATGCGTTGGTATCTTCATCATCATCTTCTTCATCCCAAAGTGAGGGGAAGTCGTAAGAGTATTCGTTTTCGATAAAGGCTTTAAGGTCTCTGCCTTCGCGTTTTGTTGGGCGTCCCATTCCTTTGCTACGGGCAACAAAACCACTAATGCGCGACATCTCTAAAATATCATATTGCTCTTGTGGAGTGATGTTCTCTAAAAAATTGGGGACAAGTTTGGCTCCCATTCTGTTCTCGGCAAGAGCCAACACTCTGAAAGTATATGTAATAGGAGGTTTCTTGACTGATATTTCATCGCCAACCTTAACTGTTCTTGAGGGTTTTACTGTAACATCTTTCATTGTTACTCGCCCTTTCTTGCAAGCCTCAACGGCCTGTGTGCGAGTTTTAAATACCCTCACAGCCCAAAGCCATTTATCTATTCTAACCTCTTCTTTAGGCATATTACTTATTGTTATATTGAGTCATTGTTCTTGCTGCACCAGCCAAGCAGAAACTTGTGATAATCTCTTTGGCAATATCTAAGCGTGGGGCGATAGTTGTCTCCTCTTCCGCTGTAAATTTACCAAGAACATAATCAACTTGTCCGCCTTTGGGAAAGTTGTTTCCAATGCCAAAGCGAAGGCGAGCAAAGTTTTGTCCGATTAGTTGCGAAATGTGAGCAAGTCCATTGTGACCTCCTGCACTACCTTTCTCTTTAAGTCTAAGTTGACCAAGAGGAAGGGCAAGGTCATCAACTACCACCAATAGGTTTTCGTTGGGTATGTTCTCTTTTTGCAACCAGTATCTAACGGCATTACCACTTAAGTTCATAAAAGTGGATGGCTTAAGCAGAATTAGTGTTCTGCCTTTTATACTTACTTTTGCTGTTGCACCATATCTGCCGTCAGCAAAAACAGTATTGGACGCCTTAGCAAAAGCGTCCAATACCTTAAATCCTATATTATGGCGGGTATTATCGTATTCGCTACCAATATTACCCAAACCTGTAATAAGATACTTCATTAATCAGTTAATTACTTTTTAGCGGCAGCGGCAGCAGCGGCAGCGGCACGAGTCATCATTACTGAACATACAACAGCCTCTTTGGGGTTGATAAGTTCGATGCCATCAAATTTAAGATCGCCTACGTAAGTTGATTTTCCAAGACCTAAAGACTCAACATTAACTACCAATTTCTCAGGTATGTTAGTGTAGATTGCTTTTGCTTTAAGACGGCGCATTTTAAGTACCAATTTACCTCCGGCTTTAACACCCTCAGCGTGTCCTTCAAGAACAACAGGTACTGCCATTACGATAGGTTTCTCAGCAGAAACTTCAAGGAAGTCTAAGTGAAGAATATTTCCGGTTACAGGGTGGAATTGTGCATCTTTAAGCACTGCCATAACCTCTTTGTCTCCTATTTTAAGTTCAATAGCAAAGATGTCAGGAGTGTAGATAAGTTTGCGAACAGACTCGGTAGAAACTTTGAAATCGGTAACAATCATACCTTTTCCATCTTTCATTGCTACGCATTTTTCACCCTCTTTTAATTCGCCAGTGTAAGGTAATTCAACGATTTTACCGCCGTTAAGAACAGCAGGAATCATGTTCTCTTTACGAAGAGTTTTGCTCTCTTTTTTGCCTAAGTTAACGCGTGGAGAGCCTTCTAATTTAAAAGTTTTCATTGTTTAAAATTTTGTGTTACTAAAAATTAAGTTTCTTTTTTACTCCTTAATTTCCCATCGCACGGAATACTAAAAAGCGGTGCAAAGGTACAAATAATATTTTATTTGTGCAAATTGCTCAAAATCTTAGTTTATTTGCAACTATCTACAAAAAAAATAGATACCTTTGCAATGCTAAAAAGTATTTAAATAACATTTATATATCTAAAAATGACTACAACAAGTTTGATGTTGCTTTTTGCTCTATTGCCTATTGTAATATTATTGATTCATATTTACATATTAGACCGATATCAAAAGGAGCCTATTGGAAAAATTGTGTTATCTTTTATGGCGGGAGTTGCCTCTCTGTTTATAGCACTTGTATTAGTGCATTACTCTCCTTTGACGGATTATATTGAGAGTGTTCAAGGGTTAGGCTCGGGAGTATTGGAGGCATTTTTTAATGCTGCTATACCTGAGGAGTTGGCAAAACTATTTATGTTGTGGCTGGTGTTGAGGAGAAACAGATATTTTGATGAGAAGGTTGATGGAATTGTGTATGCAGTATCCCTCTCTTTAGGTTTTGCAGCCTTTGAAAATCTTTTGTATATCTTCCAAAACTATCCTGATTGGGAAAACGTTGCAGTTATGAGAGCCATATTTGCAGTCCCTGGTCACTATTGTTATGGAGTTCTGATGGGATACTTCTATTCAAAAGTAAAATTTGCTTCACATCCGTCAGTAAAGGATATGGTGATGGTATTGTTGGCACCCGTTTTGGCTCATGGTATATACGATTCTCTTTTGTTTGAGATGGAAAATATTAATCCAGGATTTGTATTCTTTATGTCGTCTGTGTTTGTTATATTTACAATATTGCTGTGGAAACATTCAAAGAAAAAGATAAGGGAACATTTGAATGCTGATAAGGAGTATTTTGACAGAACAACTATTGATTAGTGTTACCATTATTTATAAATAATCTCTTGTCCTAAATAATTATAACAAACCAAAATTATGTTATAACTTTGCAGAAGTAAACTTCTGCGAAAATAGGCTGCACCTCGGCATAGTTAAAACAAGTTTTATCTGCTCCCGGGTTGCACTATTCTTGCAGAATAAAAGCCAAGACATAAATTAGAATAATATACAATAATAATATATATGGAACAACGTAAAGTAAGAGTGCGTTTTGCACCAAGTCCAACAGGACCATTACACATTGGAGGAGTAAGAACAGCATTATATAACTATCTGTTTGCAAAACAACATGGCGGTGATATGATACTTCGTATCGAAGATACCGATTCGCAACGTTTTGTGCCGGGTGCTGAGGATTATATAATCTCATCATTGGCTTGGTTGGGTGTTAAATTTGATGAGGGTGTAAATTACGGAGGAGAGTTTGGTCCGTACCGTCAATCAGAACGTCGCGATATATATCGTAAATATGTAAAGCAACTATTGGATGCCGATAAAGCATATATCGCATTTGATACCCCACAGGAGTTGGAGGCAAAACGTAACGAAATTGCAAATTTCCAATACGATGCCAAGACTCGTAACTCAATGCGTAACTCATTGGTAATGGATAAGGCAGAGGTTGAGAAACTTATTGCTGAGGGCGAGAAGTATGTTGTTCGTATAAAGATAGAGCCAAACGAAGATGTTGTGGTTGATGATATGATACGCGGTAAAGTTACTATCAACTCATCGGTGCTTGATGATAAGGTATTGTATAAATCTGCCGATGACCTGCCAACATATCATTTGGCAAACATTGTTGATGACCACTTAATGGAGGTAACACACGTAATACGTGGAGAGGAGTGGTTGCCATCAGCCCCATTGCATGTATTGCTTTACAGAGCATTTGGTTGGGAGGATACAATGCCCCGTTTTGCTCACTTGCCTTTGTTGCTTAAACCCGAAGGTAACGGAAAGTTAAGCAAACGCGATGGTGATCGTTTAGGTTTTCCTGTCTTCCCATTGGAGTGGAAAGATCCCAAAACTGGCGAGATATCATCGGGATACAGAGAGAGCGGTTATCTGCCCGAAGCGGTTGTAAACTTCCTTGCACTATTGGGATGGAACCCCGGAACAGAGCAAGAGCTATTGTCGATGGAGGAGTTGATTTCTCTTTTCAATATTGAGAAATGTAGCAAGGCTGGAGCAAAATTCGATTACGAGAAAGGTAAATGGTTTAACCATAAATATATACAAGAGAAGAGCGATGCTGAGGTTGCCGAGATGTTCCTCCCCATATTAAAAGAGCAGGGAGTGGATGCAGGTGCGTATAACATTGAGAAGATTGTATCGTTAGTGAAATCACGCATCAACTTTGCAAAAGATTTGTGGGCTCAAACATCATTCTTCTTTGTGGCTCCCGAGACCTATGCCGAGAAAGATATTCGCAAACGCTGGAAAGAGGGAATGCCTCAAATAATCTCAGAGCTGGTAACTCTTTTAGAGGGCGAGGAGAACTTTGCTTCCGCTGCACTTGAAGAGGTGGTTTTAGGATGGATTGCTAAAAACGAATATCATTTAGGAAACACAATGAATGCCTTCCGTTTGGCAGTTGTTGGCGAGTGTCGTGGTCCTCATATGTTTGATATAACCGAGGTAATCGGAAAGGATGAGACAATTGCCCGATTGAAAGTTGCTTTAGAGAAGATTCAACCAATAGCATAAAAGAGGGAAGTGGCAAAAAGAGTCACATATTTAGTTCTATTGCTAATTATAGTAATACCCACATCAGCACAAAAGTTGATGTGGGATATTGACTTTTTGGGGTACTTTGATAATAGAGAGTACAATACCAATCTCACATCGGCAAAAACATTGTTTGGGGTGCGTCTGTCGCCCGAAGTTGGTGTTGAGTTTGCCTCCTCTCACAGATTAATGGCAGGAGCAAGTTGGGTACAACCATTTGGTGCAGATATTAAGGAGAGTAAAATAACTCCAACGCTCTATTACAGGTATGCAAAAAAAGGCTTTTCAATGAGTTTTGGAATGTTCCCAAGAACGCAACTTATTGAGAAACTCCCCTCGTATATGCTCTATGACTCAATTGCAATATATCGCCCCAATATTGCGGGAGCGTTGTTTCAATATCAGGCGAAGCGAGGATACGTAGAGGCATACATTGACTGGACTCAGATGCAGAGTAAAACTCGCCGTGAGGCATTTATGATACTTGCATCGGGACGATGGACTCCCAAAGTTTTTATTCTTGGAGGTCACTTTAGTATGAATCATCTGGCTCGTTCATCGCAACCGGCAGAGGGGGAGTCGGTGATGGACCACATATCAATATCGCCATTTGCAGGAGCAGACTTTACTCAAATGGTGCCAAAGTTAGATACCCTATCGTTAAGAGTTGGTTACTATGTGGGATTTGAACGCCACAGAGGAACAAAAGAGCAACATACTCCCAACGGTCCGATTGTTGAGTTTAATATGGCGTGGAAATATATAGGATTGGACAATACCTTCTACTATGGCGGTAATCTATTTCCGTTTTATGGCTTATGCGGAGCACAACTCTATCAGGGTGATCCATTTTATCGCACAGACAAGTGGTATAATCAAACCGATATAAATATCTATTTCTTTAGAAATCACTTTGTAAATTGCTCTGCAAAGCTGACATTTCATCTTTTGCCGAGTTCGTTCAACTTTCAGCAACAGTTAGCGGTGAGGTTCAATTTGAATGAATCGATATGGAAAGATAAGGCAAACTCAAAGAATCGCCCATATTTAGAAAGTATATATTAAAACATCTAATTATGAACGTAATTTATAACGCAGGAATATATCTATATAAACAGATGGTAAAATTGGTCTCGCCTCGCAACCATAAGGCAAAACTTATGAGAGAGGGACATAAAACTCTTTTTGCCGATTTAGAGACCAAACTATCAAAGGAGGGAGGCTACATCTGGATTCACTCATCTTCATTGGGCGAGTTTGAACAGGGACGCCCGGTGATTGAAAAGATAAAATCAATAAACCCTCAGGCGAAAATATTGCTAACATTCTTCTCCCCATCAGGATACACTGTACGAAAAGATTATCCCTTAGCCGATGTAGTCTCATATCTGCCATTTGATTTGCCTAAGAATGTAAATCGTTTTCTTGATATGGTAAAACCCAAAATGGCAATATTTATAAAGTATGAGTTTTGGGGAAACTATCTTACCGAGTTGCATAAACGCCAAATACCAATATATATAGTATCTGCTATATTCCGCAAAAATCAAATATTCTTCAAGCCTTACGGGGCAATGTTTAGAAAAATGCTGGGTTACTATAAACACCTGTTTGTTCAAGACACAGCATCAAAAGAGTTGTTAGAGGGTATTGGTATCACATCGGTAACAGTTGTGGGAGATACTCGTTTTGATAGAGTAGCAGAGATAGCATCGCAAACAAAGGAGTTGCCTGTTTTTGAAGAGTTCTCAAAAGATGCTATGGTAATGGTTGTGGGAAGTTCTTGGGAGGCAGATGAGGAGATATACATTGACTATTTCAATACTCACCCCGAATTAAAACTGATAATAGCACCTCATGAGATAAATGCTTCTCATATTGCTAACATCACTCAAAAGATAAAGCGTCCAATACTATTCTATTCTCAATCAGAAGGAAAGGATGCAAAAGCGTACGATTGTTTGGTTGTGGATTGCTTTGGTCTCTTATCATCAATATACCGTTATGCAAGTGTAGCATATATAGGAGGAGGATTTGGAGCCGGAATACACAATGTGCCTGAGGCGGCAGTGTATGGAGTGCCTGTAATATTTGGTCCCAACTATAAAAAGTTTAAAGAGGCTCGTGATTTGATAGAGTGTGGAGGCTCATTTACAATCTCAACAAAAGAGGAGTATGAAGAGATAATGCGACAACTTTCAGATGAAAAATTTAGAGAGGCATCTGGAGCAAAGGCGGGAGAATATATAAATAGAAACACAGGTGCAACTTCGCAAGTTGTTGAAAAGATATTTTTAAAATAAAAATCTCTATTTTGCTATCTTGATATTGCAATTTTTTGTAATTTTGCAGTTGCACGGCTAACAGCGTTGCAAATAAGCCTTTTTTAATGTATAGGTAAGTTTTAAGATTGCCGGGCGAGAGCAGATTCAACAAATGAAAGTTTGTTAACTAACAACTAAAAACTAAAATAATGGACGTAATTGCAAAAATCGTATCACAGGCGCAGGCAAATATTCAGCGTATTGTGTTGCCCGAAGGAGGAGATAATCGTACTCTTATTGCTGCCGACAAATTAGTGGCAGACAAAGTTGCAGATATTATCCTTATGGGTAATGAGTCGGAAATAGCGGCTAAAGCAGCGGAGTTGGGATTGAAAAATATCTCTGGAGCAACCATAATTGATCCGGTAACTAATCCCAAGAAAGAGGAGTATGCAACATACCTATATGAGTTGCGTAAATCAAAAGGAATGACAATGGAACAAGCAATGAAACTGGCAGAAGATCCATTGTACTTGGCCCCTTTGATGATTAAGAAAGGCGATGCAGATGGCGAAATTGCAGGAGCTTGTAATGCAACAAGCAGCGTTTTACGTCCGGCATTCCAAATAGTAAAAACAGCACCCGGAGTGAGCGTTGTTTCAGGATTGTTTATTATGGTCTTGAAAGATAACCAATTGGGTGAGGACGGAGTAATGACATTTGCCGATTGTGCAGTGTGTCCCGATCCAACAGCCGAAGAGTTGGCCCAAATAGCAATTTCAACAGCCGAAACAACAAAGGCTCTTGCAGGATTTGAGCCTCGTGTTGCAATGTTGAGTTTCTCGACAAAAGGAAGTGCAAAACACGAGAGAATAGATAAAGTAATTGAGGCTACGCGTATAGCAAAAGAGCGTTGCCCGGAGATTATGCTTGATGGCGAAATGCAATTAGATGCTGCAATTGTTCCTGAGGTGGGAGCATCAAAAGCACCGGGAAGTCCTGTTGCAGGAAAGGCAAACGTATTGGTATTCCCTTCGCTTGAGGCAGGAAACATCGGTTACAAACTTGTACAACGTTTTGCAGGAGCAACAGCAATAGGACCAATCCTTCAAGGATTGGCAGCTCCTATAAACGACCTTTCAAGAGGTTGCTCGGCAGAGGATATATATTTGACAGTTGCAGTTGCAGCCGTTCAATCAATACAATTAAAGAGTAAACAACAATAACAATAAATATATAAGAATAAAACTCACTCAAAAAAATGAGTGGGTTTTGTTCGTGTAAAAAGCATAACATTATGAAAGTTCTTGTATTAAATTGTGGATCTTCATCAATAAAGTACAAACTCTTTAACACTGCCGACCACTCAGTTGAGGCGCAAGGAGGAATTGAGAAGATAGGATTAAAAGGCTCGTTCTTAAAAATAACTCTCCCCTCAGGAGAGAAGGTAATACTTGAGAAAGATATTCCTGAGCATACAGCAGGTATCGATTTCATCTTAAACACTCTTGTTGGAAAAGAGTACGGATGTATCTCTTCTCTTGATGAGATTGGAGCGGTAGGACACCGTATAGTACACGGAGGCGAGAAATTTAACTCATCTGTATTGATTACTGAGGAGGTTAAAGATAAAATCAGAGAGTGCTTTGATATTGCACCATTGCATAACCCTGCAAATATGAAGGGTATTGAGGCTGTTGAGGCAATATTGCCAAACGTACCACAAGTTGGAGTGTTTGATACTGCTTTCCACCAAACAATACCTTCGTACGCATATATGTATGCTCTACCATACAGTTTGTATAAAAACTATGGAGTGCGCCGTTACGGATTTCATGGAACAAGCCACCGCTACGTATCTCAACGTGTATGTGACTTCTTGGGTGTAGATGTTAAAGAGCAACGCATCATTACCTGTCACATTGGTAACGGAGGTTCAATTACTGCCGTTAAAGGTGGAAAATCAATTGATACATCAATGGGATTAACTCCGGTTGAGGGATTGGTAATGGGTACTCGTGTTGGTGATGTTGATGCCGGTGCATTAATATATATCATGGAGAAAGAGGGATTATCTCCCGAGCAGTTATCAAACCTTATAAATAAGAAGAGTGGAGTTATGGGAGTATCTGAAGTATCTTCGGATATGCGCGAGATTGACTCCGCTATTAAAGAGGGTAACGAGCAAGCAAAACTTGCATTGGATATGTACCACTACCGTATAGCAAAATATATTGGTGCATATACAGCAGCACTTAACGGAGTTGATATTATTGTATTTACAGGTGGAGTAGGAGAGAATCAAATCTCAACACGCAAAAACATATGTGATAGATTGTCATATCTTGGAGTTAAAGTTGATGATGAGAAGAACAACTCACGTGGCGAAGAGGTTGTAATATCATCGCCCGACTCAGCAGTTAAAGTTGTTGTAATACCAACCGATGAAGAGTTGATGATTGCAAAAGATACTGAGGAGATTGTATCGGCATTATAATAATGTACCTTATAATAAAACTAAAAGGGGAGGTTTGCGAGAACTTTCCCTTTTGTTATATATGTATAGCCTGATCAATTACCATCTGCCACCACCATGAGGCCCTCTTCTGTTGTTCATCTCCAATTGTGGGGTTGCCTCGCCCTTCTTGGCAAAGGTGTTAAATTTGTAGGCGAATGAGAACATAATGTATCTGCCAATGCTGTTGGTTTCAACATCTTGAATATAGTTACCTGTAACAGTTCGGCTAATGTTCTTGTTCTGATTAAGAATATCGTATGCTCTAACACTGAGAGTTGCCTGTTTGCCTTTTAGGAAACTCCACGAAAGTTGAGCATTCCACATCCAGCTCTCTTTATCGTAGCCATCGGCGTAACCACTCTTACCGTTGTAGTTAACGTCTGTTGTAAATGTAATATCTCCGGGTATATATAGTGTGGTTGCAAATTTTGCTCCATAATCAAAAATGTTTTGGTTTTGCGATGATTGTAGCGAGTTTTTAGTTCTTTGATAACTGCCATTACCCGCAATTCTGATATCTCCCCAGTTGTTACTATATACAAACTCTAATCTCTCTCTAATGTTGTAGTTCATTGAGGTGTTTCGCAAAGAGTTTGAGTATCCAATTTGTCTGTTACATCCAAAACTGGTGTGGTTGTTAAATGAGAACTTCCTGTTTTTAAAAGGCATATTGGTTATGAACATACTCCATAAGTTCCAAACGCCATTCTCGTTTACAGGTTTTGTGACTTGAATACCGTCGCTATCGTAGAATGTTGAATTGACAATGCTATTCATAACGTAGTTGGCATTAAGCATAATCATCATTGAACGCTGTTTCTCGGTTTTGAAACTGTTGTATCGGATGTTTAAAGAGTTGTCGTACGATGCTTTAAGATTTGGGTTACCCTCAGTTCTTCTTAGGGGATCTGATATGGTTTGACTTGGTTGAAGTTGTGAGATTGAGGGCTGTTGAGTGCGACCTCGATAGTTTATCCTCAAATTATCACTCTTGCTGATAGTGTAGTTGTAACGTAGGAAGGGCGAGAAGTTATACTGCATCTTGCCATTCACATCTCTGTTGCTGTCAATCAGGTTGCGTGACTCCGATTTTGAAGGCTCAAAATCGATACCCACATTGTAGTACATCTTTTCGTAAGTACCGTTAAATGCGGTACTTGCTCTATGACGTTGAAAATTGTTTCTGAAACTATTGCTATATTCAATATTCAAATCTCCTAATGAGCCATCACTGTTTATATTATACGAGAGTTTGTCGGCGTAGGTGTAATTGTATCTGTAATTATATGAAACAGACCAGGTTGTGTGTTTGTTGATAGGCTCAACATACGATGCTCTAATGCCATAACTACCGCCCCAGCTATGATTATTATCTTTTAAATCGGTCTTCTCTTTTGTGCCGCTATTATGATAGATGGTGTTGTTATAGCTATAACCATCCTCTTTGCTGTCGTTATAACCATAGTTTAGACTCAAACTAATTTGACGCCCATCCTTCCCTTTAAGTTTACGGCTAACACTAAGTCTTCCGCCTATATTAAACCCGTTTGCTTTGCTAAATGAATTTAATGAGCCTTCGGTAATATCTCTCTCATCACCCAAAGAGTTTATTTCGTATGAGCGAGTAGCACTTGTATTGCTCATTTTAGAGGTGCTGTATTTAAAATTAGGGCGGAACTCAACTTGTGTTAAACTATTAGGATTCCACAATATGCGGTAGTTCATTTCCAAGTTATGCCCCTTATTCCTGTTGTCTTTAAGAGAATTGTCAAAAGTGGTATTCTCTTGAGATATAAAATTCTGACGTTCGCTCTTCTCTTTTAAATCTAAATCGATATAGGCATACTTAACGTCTCCTCCTGCTCTAAATTTGTCGCTCTTGCCAACGTTAAAGTTAAGACCTCCAACTGCCGAAGTGTTTTCTCCTAACAATGGCCCCCATCCGCCTCTGCCACGTCTTGAACTGCCCGAGAACATTTGACCTCCTAAATCGGTAGCGCCCATATTGTTGGTGTTGTTTGCTCCGGCTAAAAGGGTTAATTGGTTGCTGTCTTTAAAGTAGTTTGCCATAAGTGATGCCTCATAACGGGCATCAGTAGCACCACCGGCCTGTACACTGCCAAACCAGCCATTTTTCATTCCCTTCTTTACAGTAAGGTTGATAACGGTCTCATCCTCTCCATCATCAACACCCGAAAATCTTGCCTCATCAGATTTGCGGTCAATGACCTGAAGTTTCTCAACCATATTGGCAGGAAGGTTTTTTGATGCCACCTTAGGATCGTCCGAAAAGAACTCCTGACCATCCACTAAAATCTTTTTAATCTCTTTACCATTAGCGGTAATCTTTCCGTTCTCATCAATTTCAATGCCGGGCATCTTCTTTATCATATCTTCAACAACGGCATTAGGTTGTGTTTTGTACGATGCCGCATTAAATTCAATGGTATCCTCTTTTGTTATAATATCGGGTGTTTTACCCATAATAACCGCTTCGGCGAGCATAATAGATGCAGGAATCATCTCTATTGTCCCCAAATTAACCGATTCGTTACCCGGTATTAGTGATACGTTTTTATGATACGTTTCGTATCCAAGATATGAGAGAGAAACTATATAATGCCCCATTGCAAGTCCGCTAACTCTGAATCTGCCTTTATCAGACGATGTTGTACCTTTAACAAAACTGCTATCCTGAGCATTTAAAATTCTTACACCTAACTGAGGCATTGGCTCTTTCAACTCATCTTTAACTATGCCTGATATAGAGTATGAAAACTGGGCTTGAATGTTAAAGGTTGAAAGAACCAATAAGCACATCAGTATTATATATTGAGAGAGATGTTTCATCCTTTTGTATTGTTGTTATGTTTGTTAGACACAATATTTGAGAAAAGGTTTAACCATAAATAATAATTAAATAAAAAGTAAAATAATATTAAAAAGTGTTTGAATTTCTTTGGTAAATGTTTATCTTTGTATCTGTTCTATTCTTTGGTAAATATTAAAGAAGTAAATATATGGATATAAAAAGACTACTTTTTGCCATATTTTGCACAGTGGCAATATTGGCAACATCATCATGTGTTGATGATAGATACGATTTAGACAATGTCTCAGGTGATGTACACCTCTTTGAGAACGGAGTTAATCTTCCTCTGCTACAAACGGGAGATCTCTTCTTTGATGATTTGGTCTCATCAGAAGATGATATTGTTGTAAATGAAAAGGGTATTTACGAGTTCTCAACAAATAAAGATGAGATATCTTTTGATTTGGAAATTGTAGAAAAGGTTAAGATCCCTCAAGAGGTTTTGGATTTTGGTCCTATAAAAAGTTACGATGTAATAGCTCCGGAAGGAAGTGCTACATTTGCTTTGCCTTCGGCAATAACAGATTATGAGGCTGATTTGCATAGCGAAACACCGGAGATTGACTCAAGAGTTACTCGCATTGACACGATTCTGACTCATGAAGACTGGAGGCCAAGCATAAGATTTGATATATTAGATGATCAAGGAAATCAGATTAAAGGTGATATATCTATTGATAAAATCACATTCAGCAACTATAAATTAGAGTTACCATCATGTCTGATAATAGATAAAAACAATGTATCTGCTTCGGATAATATCACAGTAACTACTTTTGATGATTCAAATGTTTTGGAACTTAATGGAGAAACCTCGTCAGGTTCTGTTTTTGTTGATGTAAAAATAGAGGGTGTCAATATTGAGAATGGAATGTTTGTAAATCAAAAGATTATTCTTGATGAGGAGGTGAGAATGTATGGTGGTATTTCATTGTCTGTCTCAAATAGAGGTTCAGTAAAGACTCAATCATTGCAAGTAAGACCTTCGTTGACTATCCCGGAAATATATATGGATGAGGCTATTGGAACAGCAATTATGGAGGATGAAATAGATGATGAGAAACTATATATAGGAACACTTCCAGAATTTTTAAAAGATCCGGCAACATCACTAATTTTAACAAACCCATACGTTCCAATTGTAATTGAGACAACTGTGCCTATGGATACAATATATGCCGATATTGTATTGGAGCCAAGAGATGAGAATGGAAATAATATTTATGATAATGACGGCAATCCAATAAAGATTGAGATTAAACATATGGCAGTGCCGGGTGATGACCACGATACTCCCGGTCCTACCATAAGTTATGAGTATGTTGCTTGTCAGGAGATTCCCGAACTTAAAGCGTTAGGATATGATTTTGTTAAGTGCTCTGAATTGGGTATGATAACAAAACAGATTCCATCGTATATTGAGGTGTCAGGAAGAGGATATACAGATCCTGACCACGTTTATGACTTCTATATGGGAGAGGATTATCTCTCAAAAATATATTATGAGGTTCGTGTTCCATTTATGTTGGAGGCTGACTCAAGAATTGTATATTCAGAGTCAACAACTGATTTGAATACTGATGTATTTGAAACTTTAAGTGCTTCAAAGATATTCGCTAACGCTAAAATCCTTAACGGATTCCCTGCCGATATGGAATTGGCTGTGGAACTATACGATATTAATGGTGACAAGATTGATGGAGTTGATGTAATAATCCCTGAAAAAATTAAAGCATCTGAGACAACCATACTGACCGAGAATGTAGAGCCTGCCGAGACAAATATGAAGGTTGAGATATACGAAACAGTTAAGGGAGCAATGCAAAAAATTGACCGTATGGATTGGACTGTTAACGTATCATTCCCTGATAAAGGTTTAGTATCAAAATATCAATCATTAAATATTAAGATTGATTTAGAATTACCTGAAGGAGTAGATATAAATTTTGATAACCTATAAAATTGAAGCGAAGATGAAGAAATATATAAAAATAGTATTGGTTGTGCTATGTATGGCAACAATTGCCCCTGTTAATGCACAAATATCAAAATCGGCATATTTCCTTGAAGGTATGCCAATGCGCGGTAAATTAAATCCCGCACTATCGAGCGAGTATGGATATGTAAGTTTCCCATTCTTGGGCGATATTAATGTGGGTGTAAGCAGTAATATAGGAGTTGGAACATTTTTATATCCCTCAAGTGATGGCGAGTTGTTAAATTTCTTAGATCCAAGTGTAAATTCAAAAGAGTTTTTGGGAAGTCTTAAACCTCAAAATAAGATGGTGGCAAATTTGGATTTAAGTGTTCTGTCATTTGGATTCCATAAATGGAACGGATTTAATACCTTTGACGTTTCGTTACATGCTTCGGCAGGTGTGCAGATGCCAAAAGATATATTTGAGTTCTTGAAAGTGGGACGTCAATCTGTTACTGATCCTACAACATATCAAATCCGTGATATTAATATGAGTGCCATTGGATATGTTGATATAGCATTAGGTCACTCTCACAAAATCAACGATAAGTGGAACGTGGGTGTAAAACTCAAAGGTTTGGTGGGAATTGCAAATGCCGATATTAATATCGATAAGATGGATATTACAATGGATAATATAACATCGCAATGGATAATAGAGAGCAAGGGAACAGGAAATGTTGCATTGAAAGGTCTGGTGATTGAAGAGGAGCAGGTAACACCTTCAAATGGCGAGAATTATAGTAAAGTTGATGGCGTTGATTTTGATGATTCTCAAATAGGTGTAGCAGGAGGTGGTATAGCGGTTGATTTAGGAGTAACTTATCGCCCAATAAAAGAACTTGAGATTTCGGCATCGGTAAACGATTTAGGATTTATCTACTGGAAACACAACAAAGCAGTTGAGACTATATCAACAGGTGTTGTATACGATGGAATAAATACAGGAAATGACGAAGACTTTGATGTTATTGATGATGAGTTTTCTAAAATGATTGAGTTTAGAGAGGTGGAAAAACCAAAAACAACCTCAATGTTAAAAGCATCGTTGAATGTTGGCGCAGAGTATTCGTTCCTAAATAATGCAATATCGTTAGGTGTATTGTCGCATACTCGTTTCGGAAAACAGACATACGCAGAGGGAATGTTTTCTGTCAACTTCAGAGCAAAGAAGATTTTTATGATGTCGTTGAACGGAACAGTGTCAAATATGGGCTCTTCATTTGGAACTCTATTAAACTTATGTCCCAAAGGATTTAACCTGTTTGTTGCAGTAGATTGCTTCCCGGCAATGAAGGTAACACCAGATTTTCTTCCTATAAACAAGTTCCATATAAATGCTTCAATGGGACTAAACTTTACATTAGGGAAACGCCGTCCACACGGAGATATTTAGTATAACATATCAATAATACGAAAGAGAGGCTATATACAATTGTGTGTATAGCCTCTATTGTTTTCTTATTCGCTTAATTGAAGTATTACTATTTTAGTTTTCTATTAAGTTTAAAAGTATCTCCCTCTTTTATAGTGTAGTTTGTATCAATGTTATTAAGGTTAAATATAGATGATAACTTAATACCATATTTTTGAGATATAGAGTGAAGTGACTCGCCATTCTTAATTGTGTGGTACTTATACCCTTTCTTTGAGTATTTGTTCTTCATTTGCAGATATACAATATCTCCCTCATTGAGAATATAATCTTTGGGGAGTTCATTGTATAGAGCAAGTTTACGTGCTTTAATGCCAAACTCTTTACCTATCTTCTCAAAAGTGTCTCCTTGCTGTGCCTCAATGTAAAGTAAGCCCCAAGATAAATAGGGGGTATGAGAGGTTAAATCTTTAATCTGCTTATTCTCTTTAATGGTATGTTTCTCTTTCTTTAAAGCCTCAGTGTCGTACTGATAAAGAGAGTAAAGTTCTATTATCCCTATTAGTTTGCTGGCGTATGCTTTGTCTGTTGCATATCCGCACTTCTTTAGTCCTACTGCCCAACCTTGATAATCGGTAATCTCTAACTCAAAAAGTTCGGCATATCTTGGTCTTGAGGTCAAAAAGAGTGAGTGATCTTCGTACGATTGAAAAGGGTCATCATATTTTCTGAAACACTCGCCCTTCTCATCATCATCGTGATAGACCTTTTCGCCTTGCCATACGCCATGACACTTAATGCCAAAGTGGTTATTCGACTCTTTTGCAAGTTTTCCGTTTCCTGCACCCGACTCCAAAAGTCCTTGAGCCAAAGTGATGCTTGCCGGAATTTTGTGTTTTTTTTGTTGTCGCATAGCCTCATCTTTATATTTCTCAATATAGTCGAGATAGGTTTTGTTTAACGATTGTGCAATGAGGTTTGGTGTTGCCAGTAGTAATAAAACAATACAGATTGATTTGAATAGGAGGGTTGCTAATGATTTCATTATCTGGGAGCGGTTATGGTTTCTGTTTAAAAAGATTGAATATGTTGCAAAGATACGCAAAATTTTTTATTAACTTCGTATTATTAAATATGTGAGGTATGAAAGTGATTGATTCTACAGCCAAGATGCAGGTTGTTACATATAGTGAGTTGTCGGAAGAGGACAAGACTCTTATTGATAAGGCAAAAGAGGCAATGAAGGGTGCGTACGCACCATATTCAAACTTTTGTGTAGGGGCAGCGGTGAGTTGCGGAGAGAATATAGTTATAGGAAGTAATCAGGAGAATGAGGCATACCCTTCGGGTATGTGTGCCGAGAGGGTAGCCCTATATTCAGCGTCAGCACAATATCCTGCTCAAAAGATTGAGGCTATAGCAATATCGGCATACAGCTTAGTAAAAAACGAAGAGGCGGTTGCATTCCCTTGTGGTGCATGCCGTCAGGTTTTGTTAGAGTATGAAAAGCGACAAAACTCTCCTATTCGTATAATAGTGGCATCAAAAGATGAGGTCTATATAATTGAGAGTGCAAAAACTTTAATGCCGTTCTCATTTAATATGTAATTGTTTTGTAGAATAACTAAAAAAATAGTAACTTCGCATCAAGAGAATAAGAACTCTGCCTCTAAACATTAGAAAATATTCAGAGAATGGAAAACTATATTGTATCGGCACGTAAATATCGCCCAACAACTTTTATGTCGGTTGTGGGGCAACGTTCGCTTACCCATACTCTGAAGAATGCAATTCAATCAAATAAACTTGCTCATGCCTACCTGTTTTGTGGCCCGCGAGGAGTGGGTAAGACAACATGTGCAAGAATCTTTGCAAAATCAATAAATTGTAGCAATCCAACTGCCGATGGCGAAGCATGTAACTGCTGTGAGTCATGTATGTCGTTTAATGAAGGACGTTCATACAATATACATGAGTTAGATGCTGCATCAAACAACTCGGTAGATGATATACGCCAATTAATAGATCAAGTACGAATTCCTCCTCAATTGGGTAAATATAAAGTGTTTATCATTGATGAGGTGCGTATGCTTTCACCTGCTGCATTCAATGCCTTTTTGAAAACATTGGAGGAGCCGCCTCAACATGCGTTGTTTATATTGGCTACAACCGAGAAACACAAAATATTGCCTACTATATTGTCGCGTTGTCAGATATATGATTTTCAAAGAATATCGCTCACTGATATTGTTGATCATCTTAAATATGTTGCACAAAGCGAGGGTATAACTTTTGAAGAGGAGGCTCTCTCTGAAATTGCTAAGAAGAGTGATGGAGGTATGCGTGATGCGTTGTCGGTATTTGACCAAATGTCGGCGTACTCAGGAGGTAATATTACATATAAAAGCGTAATAGCAAACCTTAACCTTTTGGATTACGACTACTACTTTAACCTAACCGATGCCTTTATAGAGGGTAATGTGCCACAAGTATTGGTGCTGTTTGATGAGATTCTTAAAAAAGGATTTGAAGCACAATATTTTGTATCAGGGCTAAGCAATCACTTGCGTGACCTGCTAGTTTGCAAAGATGCAATTACTGCTTCTCTTCTTGAGGTAGGCGAGAGCGTTGCTCAGAGATATACTGAGCAGGCGGCAAAATGTAGTAACGACTTTCTGTATCGGGCAATAGATATTTCAAACAGTTGCGATTTCAATTACAAGGCAAGTAGCAACAAGAGATTATTAGTTGAACTGTCACTTATAAAAATAAGTCAGCTCAATCAAAAAAAAAAATCTGACCAAGTAGAAGATATTTACTGGTGGGAGGATTATTCTCTTGACTCAATAGCAGCTGATGCTCCTGCTCCAAAACAAGATACGCAACAGCCTAATAGCAATACATCGCAACAATCCGCAAAAAAAGTTCAGGTATCGTTAACCGGCAGAGATGAGGTAAAACTACGCTCAATTGATGGCAGTTTTAAACCTCGCAAACGAGTAGAGACAGTATCTATTATTCATCCTCAAAAATCGCAACAGCAACAAGAAGAGAAGGTTGAGGTCAAACGAGAGGAGTTATCCTCTGCCTTTACTTATGAGGCATTGCGTAGAGCATGGCTTGATTATACAGCCACTATCCCAACCGAAACGATATTGGTAAATACAATGAAGAGATGTACTCTTGAGTTGCAAGATAATTTCATTGTTAAGGTGGTTGTTGCAAATGCTGATCAACTGCAGCGTCTTAAAGAACGAGCAGATTCGCTTTTGCCATATCTTCGCAAAAGGTTAAATAATTCTCATATAGATATGGTTGTTTATGAAGCCGAAGCAACTGTGCGAGCAGCAATCTTCTCTCCCTTAGATAAGTTAAGTTATATGGCAAGTAAAAATCCTAATATATTAACTATTTGCAATGAACTTGATTTAGAGATATTATAAAAGAGAGATATTTAAATAGCAAGAGGCGGTGTGTCGTAATTATCAAACTACTGTGTTGTCCGTTGTTAGGACTCAGTCATCTACTCTTTGTACGCCTCTTTCGTCCTAAATTTCAACGCCTTGTATTTTATCAATTCTTACAAAGTTGCGAGTAAACGAAAGCAGAGTTGTACTTATTCAAACTATGCTGAGTGTAAGCAACTTCAAAAAAAATCAAACCTAAGAGAGAGTGAGTAAAATTTACATTTTGACACAGTCTCTCTTCTCTTTTTATCTCCACTCTTCGTAAAAAAAAGATTCTGCAATCCAACCCCTTAATGCTTCGTGCGAAGTGGGAGGCATCATTGCAGAACCCTTCTGTTTATATAATGTATATTTCTATAAAGAGGCAATAAACTTATTCATCTCCTCTTCATGCTCCTCAATGCTTCTGAGGTGTTTGAATTGAGCAAGAGTACGTTGCTTGTTGTGTTCGGGATATTGAATCTTATAGTATGTATCGCCATTCAGATAGTCTGTCAAGAAACGAACGGTTTGCATATAGGTGAGAAGTTTTGCTCCGTATGGCAACATCTCTTTTTCAATGGGAGTTAAAAATTTGCCTGCACTCTCAATGTATCCTTTAGCAAATGATTTGAAAATCTCCATATCTACTCCCACCGCACTAAGGTCTGTGTCGTCCTCCTTTCCTTTGTTACCGGCAGTTCTGATGAAGTCTCCAAAGTCAGACAATACAAAGCCGGGCATAGTGGTGTCAAGGTCAATAACGCATAAAATCTTACCGCTCTTGTCAAAAAGAATATTGTTGACTTTGGTGTCGCAGTGAGTAATGCGTTTAGGAAATTTACCCTCTCTAAAGAGTTGTTGAACTTTACACATCTCCTCTCTACGGTCGTCAATCTCTTCGATAATCTCCATCATAGCATCCACTCTTCCAGCCTTGTCTGCCTCAATAGCCTCATCAAATTGTTCCAGTCTGAACTCCATATTGTGGAAGTCGGGGATGGTCTCGCCAAGTGGCTCGGGCAACTCCGATAGCATATATTGGAAATCTCCGAAAGCCAAACCTGTTTGGTATGCTAACTCTGGGGTAACGCTCTCAAAAGTAACTGCGTCCGGAATAAGAATGGTTACTCGCCAATACTTCTCGCCATCAAAATAGTATAGTTTGCCATCTTTGGTTGGGATTGTACGAAGAGTTTTGCGTTTAATGTCTGTCTCGCCCTTCTCGGTTAGTTTCTTTTCAATCTGTTTAGTGATTGCCTCTATGTTGTTTTGTAGAAGTTCAACATCTTTAAAGATGTTGTGGTTTATACATTGAAGAACATAGTTATCGCTCTCTCCCTCTGTGATAATGGCGTATGTGGTATTAATAAGTCCATTACCAAGAGGTTTTACTTCTACAACTTTTCCCTCTAATGCAAAGTTGTCAATAATATTGTTTAGTTTTTCCATTTTTTTGTGTGAATTAAATTTCCTGCAAGTTAATTATAATAACTGAATTAATAAGGCAAAAAGTTCAGATTTTTTCAAAAAAAATCGCAGAATTTGCAATTATCTTAGAATTAAACGGTTATTCGGATTGCTTGAAAATTGGGGAATGAGATAGCAACCGTTCGTATTTCTGAGTTCTTCATTGTTATGCTTCAATGTGATAACTCTTGATGGAACAAAGGTACAAAAAGAAATGCAGACAAAGAAATGAACAAATACATTTTCTATTATAGTTTTCTTGTCTGCACTTTTTTATCACCCTTGATTATTCTATTAGATACACTTTGTTAAATTGAAGTGAATTTGGTACATCAATGATTCGTTGATTTCGGCTTCCTCTAAAATGCAATGATAAATCTCGTTCTGCCTCGATATAGCGACCATCAACAATTACATCACATAACTCAACTAATTTGCGACGAAGAGGATGCGCGAGCAGATCCTCAAAACGGTATCCTGTATAGCACCAGATTGTTTTATCGGTCTGCTCTTTTATCATCTGCGCCAACTGAATAAAACCTTCAGGGTGGAACATCGGGTCGCCACCGGTAAAGGTAACATTCATATCGGCATCGACTATCAATCGGAACAACTCCTCTATTTCAATGGCTTCGCCACCATATTCGTCCCACGATTGCGGATTATGACAACCCACGCAATGGTTTTCGCACCCCGCGCAATATAGCGAAGTGCGAAGCCCTATACCATCGACTGAAGTGCCATACTTTATATCGAGGATGCGAATGCTATTTGTGGATAACTCGGTCATTCAGCTCTGCCAATTTAGCCTTATTCCAACGCTCGGTTGTTCCAACAAGGTAACCTGTAATACGCTG